>NZ_JARACH010000099.1:0-21316 GCF_029087445.1 Amycolatopsis sp. La24 | reverse complement strand
CGAAGCTTGATTGTGCTGACGGTTCGGGGGTGCTTGTCAAGGCGGGAAAGATGCCTTGACAAGCACCCCCGAACCGCAGGGGAGCTTCGTATCGGGGTGCGGGGGAGGGGCTGGGTGCATCGATGGTTGGGTGCATTGGCTGCGGGGAAGGGCCAGGTGCCTGGCTCGTTGGGTGCGTCGGTGCGGCTGGGGTCCTCGGTGCTGGGTGCATCGGCTGCGGTTTGGGTGGGGTTAGCGCCCCAATGTGGCATTGGGTGCATCTGACGCACCGAACGCCACATTGGGTGCATCCGACGCACCCAATGCCACATTGGGGAAGCATCCCTGTGGCTGGGTTGGCGGGGCGGCCGTGAAGGGCTCCTTGAGGGAATCCAGGTCCGTGAAGGGGCCCCTCACCTCTGGAGCATGGTCGTGAGGGGAACCCTGCGGGAATCAGGGGATGTGAGGGTGGCCCTCACGACGTAATGGGGCCCACGAAGGTGCGGGGGAAAGAGTGGCGGGTCCGAAACGGGCGGCTAAGTTGTGCGCTATGGATGTGCAGGTAGTCGATCACCCGCTGGCCAAGGCTCGTCTCTCGACCATGCGGGACGCTCGGACTGACAGTGCTGCGTTCCGGGCCGCGCTGCATGAGTTGACTGTCATGCTCGTCTATGAAGCCATGCGGGACGCGCCGGTGCGTACTGAGCGCATTCATACTCCGGTCGCGCGCACTGACGCTTATCGGCTTGCCAGTCCGCCGTTGCTGGTGCCTGTGTTGCGGGCGGGGCTTGGCATGGCTGACCAGGCGCACAAGCTGATCCCGGACGCGCAGATGGGGTTCGTCGGGCTCGCTCGTGACGAGGAGACGCTCAAGCCGACCCCGTATCTCGAGTCGCTGCCCGAGTCGCTCTCGGATCGGCCGGTGTTGGTGCTTGATCCGATGCTCGCGACCGGTGGCTCGATGGAGTACACGATTCGCCTGCTGACCGATCGTGGTGCTACTGACGTCACCGCCATCTGTGCGCTTGCCGCGCCGGAAGGGTTGGCGCATCTGGAGCAGACTGGGCTGCCGCTGCGGGTGGTCACGTCGAGCATTGACGAGCGGCTCAACGATTCCGGGTTCATCGTGCCGGGGCTCGGCGATGCGGGGGACCGGCAGTACGGGGCTAGGTAAGCCAGCCGGAAGCGTTGGCGTGCAAGGCTTTCTCGTACGCGTCGGAAACACTGAAGCCGTCCGGGAGGCGGCCGGACAGTTCCAAGGACACCAGGCCGTGCACGAAACCCCACAGGCTGACGGTGATCAGTTCCGGTGCGACGTCCTGGAACTGGCCGGACGACACCGCGGTGCGGACGACGCCCGTCAGCGGGGCGAGGGTGGCTTGGGCGACCTCGTCTGCCTCGGCGTTGGGTTCGAAGCCTGGCACGGAGCGGCTGAACATGATCGCGTACAGGTGCGGGTCGGCTAGGGCGCTTTCTCGGTACGCGATGCCCAGCCGCACGAGGTCGGCTACTGCGTCGCCGGACAGGGGGACCTTCGCCAGGCGGGCGCCGAAGCGGCGGAAGCCTTCCACGTACAGCGCGTTCACCAGGTCCGGTTTGCTGCCGAACAGCGAGTACACCGCGGTGGTCGACGTGCCGGAGTCGGCGGCCAGTTTGCGCAGCGACAGGGCCTTGGGGCCGTCCGCGGAGATCAGTTCGCCTGCCCGATCCAGGAGCTTCAGCCGGAGGGTTTCGTCATGAGTACGGGGGCGAGGCATGTACCCAGCGTAACGCAACAACGTTATAAAACGCGACCGTGACCGTCGTTTTAAGATTTGACCTGGAGTGCACTCCAGGTCGTACTGTCGAGCGCATGAGCTACTCGATAGCGGAAGCCGCACGACGTAGCGGCCTGTCGATCGACACCCTCAGGTACTACGAACGGATCAAGCTTCTCGAACCGCCCGCACGAGACTCGGCGGGGCGGCGCGCCTACTCCGACGAGGACCTGAACTGGCTCGGCTTCCTCACGAAGCTGCGGCTCACCGGGATGCCGATCAAGAGCATGCGCGAGTACGCCTCGCTGCGCAGGCACGGGGTGGCCAGCGCGGGACGGCGCAAGGCGATCCTCGTGGAGCAGCGGCAGTCGGTCGCCGACCGGATCGCCGAACTGCAGGGTTGTCTCGACATTCTGGACTACAAGATCGCCAACTACGAGCAGATCGAGCGCAAGGCCTTCGGCGTCGCGCCCGAGATGGAGGGAATTTCCGCGTGATCGGTACGAGGAAGCTCGGCGCACTGGAGGTCGGGGCACAGGGGCTCGGCTGCATGGGGATGAGCTCGGCCTACGGCGTGCGCGACAACGACGGCGAGTCCGTCGCCACCGTGCACCGGGCGCTGGAACTGGGGGTGACCCTGCTCGACACGGCCAACGTGTACGGCGCGGGGGAGAACGAGAAGCTCGTCGGCAAGGCGATCGCGGACCGTCGCGACCAGGTGGTTCTCGCGACGAAGTTCGGCATCGTGCACACCGATCAGGGCATGACCGCGCGCGGTGACGCCGCGTACGTGAAGCAGTGCTGCGACGAATCGCTGCAGCGGCTCGGGGTCGACCACATCGACCTCTACTACCAGCATCGCGTCGACCCGAACGTCCCGATCGAGGAGACCTGGGGCGCGCTCGCCGAGCTGGTCCAGGCCGGGAAGATCCGTTTCGCCGGGATCTCCGAGGCGGGCGCTGACACGATCCGCCGGGCGCACGCGGTGCATCCGGTCACCGCGCTGCAGAGCGAGTGGTCGCTGTGGACGCGTGGCATCGAGGACGAAATTCTCGGCACCTGCCGGGAGCTGGGGATCGGAATCGTGCCGTTCTCGCCGCTGGGGCGGGGGTTCCTGACCGGCGCGGTCACCTCGGTGCAGGAGCTGCCCGAGGGCGACATGCGGCGCGGCCTGCCGCGGTTCGCCGAGGACAACTTCGCGCGCAACATGGCGATTGTCGAGGCGCTGCGCGCGCTGGCCGCGGACAAGGGGGTCACCGCGGGGCAGCTGGCGCTCGCCTGGGTGCAGGCCAAGGGCTCCGACGTCGTGCCGATTCCGGGCACGAAGCGGCGGAAGTACCTGGAAGAGAACGTCGGCGCGGCGGAGCTGGAACTGTCCGAAGAGGACATCGCGGCCATCGAGAAGGCCGCTCCGCTCGAGGCGGTCGCCGGTGCGCGGTACCCGGAGGCGCTCGCGCGCGTCACCGGCAAGTAGCGGCTGAAGCCGGTGCCCCGCGACGGAAGCGGGGCACCGGTGTCCCGAAGACCGGGTACGTTCTGAGGGATTTCTGAGATCTTCCGACCACTCTGATCGCCGTCAGATCAAGGCGACGCGGGAGGTCGGTTTCATGGCGGACGTGCTGGACTACCTGGTGGTCGGAGCCGGGCCGGCGGGATTGCAGCTCGGGCGGCAGCTGGGCGGGGCCGGGCGCAGCTACCTGGTCCTGGAGCGCGGGTCCGTGCCCGCCGCGTTCTTCACGCGCTTTCCCCGGCACCGCACGCTCATCTCGGTCAACAAGAAGTACACCGGATGGACCGACCCCGAGCTGAACCTCCGGGTCGACTGGAACTCGCTGCTCGACGACGGGCCGGACCCGCTCGTCTTCACCGACTACAGCGCGGAGATGTTCCCGCCCGCGGAAGCGTTCCTGCGCTACACCGCCGATTACGCGGCGAAACACGACGTCAAGATCCGGTACGACACCGAGGTTACGCGAATTTCGCGCGCAAACGACGTCTTCACGGTCACCGCGGCGGACGGGGAAACGTTCAGCGCGCGGCGGCTGATCATGGCGACCGGCGTGACCAAGCCGTATGTCCCGGACGTGCCGGGCATGGAACTGGTCGACCAGTACGCCGATTACGACACCGAGCCGGAGCAGTTCATCAATCAGCGCGTCCTCGTGCTGGGCAAAGGAAATTCCGCCTTCGAGACCGCCGACAGCATCAATGCCTACGCCGCGGTGCTGCACGTCGCGGGGCCGCGACCGGTCAAACTCGCTTGGCGCACGCACTTCGTCGGGCATCTCCGCGCGTACAACGCCGGCGTGCTCGACATGTACCAGCTTAAACTGCAGCACGCGATTCTCGACGGCGACGTCCGCGAGATCACCAAGGACGACGACGGCTACCACGTCAAATTCGCCTTCGCCCGCGCCAATGAACTGGTGAAGGAGATCCGTTACGACCGGGTCATCGCGGCCACCGGATTCCGGTTCGACGCCTCGATGTTCGACGAGGACTGCCGTCCGGAGATGACGATCAACAACCGGTTCCCGGCGCAGACGTCGTCGTGGGAATCGGTGAACGTGCCGGGACTTTACTTCGCCGGGACGATCACCCAGGTGCGCGATTTCAAGAAAGCCACCAGCGCGTTCATCCACGGCTACCGTTACGGCGTCCGCGCGCTTTCCAAGGTGCTCGACGAGCGTTACCACGACACCGAATGGCCCAACACGGTGGTGGCCAACAAGACCAGCGAACTGGTCGACGCCGTCATCCGCCGGATCAACCGCACTTCCGCGCTGTACCAGCAGTTCGGCTTCCTCGCCGACGTCCTCGTGGTCGACGGCGACCAAGCCAGGTACTACGAGGAAGTCCCGGTCGACCGGTTCAAGGACACCCCGCTGGGCGAGAGCGCCGACGCGTTCGTGATCACTCTCGACTACGGGCCGGACCACGACAAGATCGACCCGTTCGATTTCACCGTCACCCGCGCGAGCCAGGACGTCGCGAACGATTCCGGCGAAGGGCATTACCTGCACCCGATCGTCCGGCATTACCAGGGCGGCGAATTGGTCGCGACTCACCACGTCACCGAGAACCTCGAAAACGAGTGGAACCGCCCGGTGCACGTGGACGCGTTGACGGCCTTCTTCACCAAGCAGCTCTGACATGCGCACGATCGCGGAGCTGGAAGCCATCGCGCGGGAACGGATGGAACCAGCGCACTACGACTATTACGCCGGTGGCGCGGGGCGAGAAGACACGTTGCGCGCCAACGAAGAGGAATTCCGCCGCCGGGTCCTCGTGCCGCGAGCGCTGCGTGGAGTCGGCGAACGCGACCTGTCGGTGGAAATCGCCGGATCGCCGTTGTCGATGCCGATTTTGGTGTGCCCGACGGCTTTCCACCGGCTCGCGCATTCGGACGGAGAACTCGCGACCGCGCAAGCCAGCGCGGAAGCGGGCACCGTCTTTGTGTGCAGTATGGCCTCGACGACGGCGGTTGAGGACGTCGCCAAGGTCGCGGACGTGCTGTGGTTCCAGCTGTATGTGCAGTCAGACCGGGAGTTCACCGAAGCGGTCATCAGCCGGGCGGAGAACGCGGGCGCGCGGGCATTGGTGATAACGGTCGATTCCGCGGTGCGCGGGCGGCGAGAACGCGAATTTCGCCACTCGTTCCACGATCTCCCTCCGGGGATGGCCGCCGAGAACATGCGCGACAGCACCGGTCGCGTGCGGAATATCGAGATGCCCGTCGATCTGACCTGGGAAGACCTGGGCTGGCTGCGCGCGGCCACGAAAATGCCGTTGCTGCTCAAAGGCGTGCTGCACCCGGAGGACGCCCGGCAGGCGGTGGCGGCCGGAATCGACGGGATTTTCGTGTCCAACCACGGCGGCCGGCAACTCGACGGCGCAATTTCGAGCCTGGCCGCACTGCCGGAAATCGTGTCCGTTGTGGACGGTCAAGTGCCGGTGCTTCTCGACGGCGGCGTGCGAAGCGGCGCGGACGTCGTCAAAGCGCTCGCTCTCGGCGCGGACGCGGTCGGCGTCGGCAGGCCGGTGCTGTGGGGCCTCGCCGCGGCGGGACAGGAAGGGGTCGCCGAAGTGCTGGAACGGCTGCGCGAGGAAACGGACACCGCGCTCGGCCTCTGCGGGGCGCGCACCCCCGGCGAGCTGACCGCGGACCTGGTCCGATGAAGCGGCTCGTGGTCGCCGGGGCGGCCGGGCTGATCGCGACCTCGCCGAAGTGGCTGCCCGGCCGGGTGGTCGCGCTGCGGAACCGGATTTTCGCGCTGGTCAACGGGGAAGAGGGCTACCCGGTGCCGGTCGAGGACTTCCGCCGGGTGTACGCCGATCCGGCCGCCGACGGACGCAGCGAGGGCGCCGCGCTGTCCGACCTGTTCTGGTACTGGCTCGCGCCCGGACCCCAGGTGCACCAGGAACATCTGGAGCCGGGCCCGCGCTACGACGAGGTCGCCAAAACGACCCGGAGTATCCTGGTCAAGTCGAAGGCCGAATCGCAGGCGCTGACCGAACGGGTCGCCGCACGCGTGCTCGACCGGATCGAAACCGGGCCGGGACGGCTGCTCCGGCTGCGCGACGAGATGATGCCGGTCTGGGCCGAACTGTACTACGAGATGGTCTTCGGCGAACCGTGTCCGCCGGAGGCGCGGGACCTCATCGTCGGGCACGCCGACGACGTCGTGTCCGCGCTGAAGTGCGTGCGCCCGCGCAACATGCGCCGTCGCGCCCGGCTCACCGCGTACCTGCGCCGCCGCCTCGACGACGTACCGCATCCGCTGCCGTCCCGGCTCACCCGCGAGGAGCAGGTGTTCTACCTGCAAGGGACGTTCTTCAACACCGCGGTCGTGCAAATGTCCGAGGCGATGGCGCACCTGCTGATGGTGCTCGCCGAACATCCGCGGGTGCAGCGGAGGCTCGCGGAAAACCCGGACGACGACGAGTACTTCGACCGCGTGCTGGACGAATGCCTTCGCACGTACCCGCTGTTCGGCATCGCGCACCGGATCAGCACCGGCGACATCGAACTGGCCGACCGGACCATCGACGCAGGAACCGTGCTGCTGTTCAGCTATCCGGAATTCCACCACGCCGGGCTGGACCGGGCCGGCGAGTTCGACCCGGAGCGCTGGGCCGGTTGCCCCGCGCACCAGCAGAGAAATTTCTTGCCGTTCGGCGTCGCGCAGAACCGGCCGTGCCCCGCGCGCGGCCTCGCCCCGGTGACGATGCGGGTGGTCACCAGGGAATTCCTGCGCCGATTCACCCTCGCCACGAGCGCCGCGCACACCCGGTCGATTCCCAATCGCGGACCGGTTTTCGTCACGCCGCGCGGATCGCGGAGAAATCCGCGGACCGCGCTGGCCTATCTGGCGGTGCGGGATCGCTGGGAAGACGTGTGGCGCAGCCTCGCGCAGTTGGTGTTCGGCACCTACATGGTGCTCGACGCGCGCCGGCTCCGGTTGTGCACCAAACACTTCCAGGGAGGAACTCGATGAGTGCCGTAGAAGCCGCACCCGCGTTTTTCCTGGCGGCCGTGGTGATCCTGGCGGCCTGCCGCGCGGTGAACGCGCTCGCCGTGCGGCTCGGGCAGCCGCCGGTGGTCGGCGAGATGGTCACCGGCGTGCTGCTGGGCCCGTCGCTGCTCGGACTCCTGCTGCCGGGCGTGCAGGAATGGCTGTTCCCGGACTCGGTGCGGACGCTGCTGTACCTCGGCGGCCAGATCGGGCTGGTCATCTACATGTTCGGCGCGGGCTACGAATTCCGGCTGAGCGCGCTCAAGGAAGGCCGCCGAACCGTGGCGGCAGTGTCCGCGGCGGGCACCGTCGTGCCGCTCGCCCTCGGCGTCGGGGTGAGCGTGCTCGGCGCGAACTGGGCCGGGATCCTGAAACCGGGGGTGTCGCCGGTGGTTTCGGCGGCGTTCGTCGCGGTGGCGATCGCGATCACCGCGTTCCCGATGATGGCCCGGATCATCACCGAACGCGGCCTGGGCAGCACGAGGTTCGGTTCGCTGGCGCTGGCCTGCGGCGCTCTCGACGACGTCCTCGCCTGGATCCTGCTGGCCGTCGTGCTCGGCATGCACGCCGGTACCGCCGGTCCGATCGCGACGGCCATCGGCGGCGGAGTGCTGTTCGTGCTGCTGGTGTGGCTGGTGGTCCGCCGGATCGTGGCGAAGGTGATGGACAACCCGCGGGTGTCGGTGGATCAGCGGATGCTCGTCACCGCCATGTTCCTCTTCGCCGCCGCGTGGTTCACCGACGTCATCGGCCTGTACGCGGTGTTCGGCGCGTTCGTGCTCGGGCTGGTGTTCCCGCGCGGCGAGGCGGCCGACGCGGTGCTCGCGCGGATCATGCCGGTCGGCCGGGTCGTGTTCCTGCCGCTGTTCTTCACCTACTCCGGTCTGAACACGCGGTTCGCGCTGCTCGCCGACCCGAAGCTGCTGCTGTTCGCGCTGGTCTGCATCGCGGTCGCGGTGGTCGGGAAACTGGGCGCCTCGTGGGGCGCGGCACGGCTGACCGGCGAACCGCAACCGGTCGCGCTGCGGATCGGCGTGCTGGTGAACGCGCGCGGATTGATGCAATTGGTGGCGTTGAACGTTGGGCTGTCCGCCGGAATCGTTTCGCCCGCGCTGTTCACCGTCCTGGTGCTCGTCGCGCTCGTCACCACGATCATGACCTCGCCGGTGCTCGGCTGGCTGGACAAACGCGACGCCCGCCGGTACGCGGACGGGGAAATGCCCGAATTTCTCCTGAGCGGGCGAAGCTGAGCGATTGCCTACGAAAGTCGAGGGTCGGATGGCCGGATCACTGCGAGTATGGACCTGTGCACGATGAGGCAGAGACCCCGGCGGCTTCCCGGGTGCTCCTGGTCGAGGACGATCGCGATCTCGCCGGGATGCTCGTCGAATTGCTCGCCGGAGAAGGTTACGAGACCGAAGTGGCCCACGACGGACAGCGCGGCCTGCACCTCGGGCTCACCGGAAGGCACGCGGTGGTGATTCTCGACCGGCGGCTGCCGGTGGTCGACGGCCTTTCGGTGCTGGCCCAGCTGCGTCGCAGGGCGGTGCCCGCGCGGGTGCTGGTGCTGTCCGCGCTGGGCGAGCTGGCCGACCGGGTGCACGGCCTCGACACCGGGGCCGACGACTACCTGGTGAAACCGTTCGAGACCGACGAACTCCTCGCCAGGGTGCGCGCGTTGTGCCGCCGCGACGCGGAGCACGCCGAATCCCTCCCGCTCGGCGCGGCGGCGCTCGACCTCCAGCGGCACGAGGTCGTCCTGCCGCGCGGCGAGCGGGTGACGCTGTCCGGACGCGAGTTCGAGCTGTTGCGCACGCTCGCCCAGCGGCCCAAGGCAATCCACCCGCGCGCGTCGCTGCGCGCGGGAGTGTTCACCGAGTCCGCCGCGGAGTCCATTGTGGACACCTATGTGTACTACCTGCGGCGGAAGCTGGGCCGCGGCGTGGTGAAGACCGTGCACGGCCTCGGCTACCAGATCGGGGCGGTGTGACCACCGTCGTCGCTCCGGAGGCGCGGGCGCTGCGGCGCGCGCGGCGGATCATCGCGGGCCAGATCGCCGTGGTGATCACGATCGTCGTGCTCGCCGCGGGCGCGATCGCGTACTGGGTGCTGCTGCGCGGGCAGGCCGCGGAGACCGAGCGGCAGCTGGATTTCGTTTTGGGACAGGGGCTTTCCGCGACCCCGCCCGGCTGCACCTACCTGGTGACGCCGCAGGGACACGCGCCTGCCGGGCGGCTGCCGTTCGCGCTCCCGCCGATTCCCGCGGTACCGAACGACGGCGACGTAGTGACCGAAGAACGCGTGCTAGACGGCGCGACGTACACCATCCGCACGGTCAACCGCGACGGTGAAGTCTGGCAGGCGTTCTTCAACGAGCATTACCTGATCTCGGACCGGGAACAGCTGCTGCTGGGGCTCGGGGTGGCCGAGCTTGCGGTGCTGATCATCTCGGTGATCAGCGGATACCTGCTGGCCGGGCGGGCGATCCGGCCGTTGGGCGAGGCGTTGCGCCGGCAACGGACGTTCGTCGCCGACGCTTCCCACGAGCTGCGGGCGCCGTTGACCCGGTTGCACACCCGCACGCAACTCCTCGCCCGGCGCGGCGGTGCGGGACCGGCCGAGCTGGAAACCCTGGTCTCAGGCACCCGGGAACTGGGCGCGGTGGTCGACGATTTGCTGCTGTCCGCGCAGGCCTGTTCCGAGCGGCCGCATCTGGAGCCGGTGCAGCTGGCGGTGCTTGCGGAACAAGCCGTGGCGGCGGAATCGGTCCGCGCGAACGACCGGCAGGTGGACCTCCGGCTGAGCCGTTCACCCGGCCTGGAGGACGTGGTTCCAGGCGTACCGACCGCGTTGCGGCGAGTGCTGTCCGCCTTGCTGGACAACGCGATCGGGCACACGCCGCCCGGCGGGTCGATCGAGGTGATTCTCGCCAACCCGGATGCCCGGCACGTCGAACTGCGCGTGTGCGACACCGGGACGGGCTTCCCGCAGCACGAAGCGGAACGCCTTTTCGAGCGGTTCGCCCACGGAGCGCACGGCGAGGGACGGCGGTTCGGACTGGGGCTGGCGTTGGTGCAGGAAGTCGTTGCGGGACACGGCGGGACGATCGCCGCGTTCGGCAAGCCTGGGGTCGGTGCGACGTTCACGTTGCGCTTTCAACGGGCTTGAGCTTGCGGGCCTGGAACTTCTTGTACAGGAAGAAATAGAGCTTGATGTACTGGCCGACCAAGTACGGCGTTGACGATCGTGCCCTCGCGGCCGGGGTGCATGGCTTTCTTTGCTTCCGCTGACATTCGTGAGGGGAACCTTCAGGAATCAGCGTCAATGCCAGGAACTTAAGGCTGCGTCATGGGTGCGGTTTGAGGCCGTCCGCCCAGGCCAAAGGCTCGGCGGAGCACGAGCGGCGAGAGCAGGATCATCGTCTGTGAGGGCCTCCCTGAGGGAATCTGATTCCCTCAGGGAGGCCCTCACAGCCCTGCACGCCCGGTCACGCGGGCATCAATAGGGCATTTCGCCAATTCTGGCGTCCTTTGTGGACAGGCAACAGGCACGGCGAAACGCAGCTCAAGTTCCGGGCATTGGGAATCGGATTCCGTGTGGGTTCCCCTCACGAACGTTTGCACTGGCCGGATCTGGCGCTCAATCGGTGAGGCTGTCCGTCGGCAACAACGCCCGCAACCGTCGGGTCGTCGCCTCATACTCCACATACGCGCGCGAATTCTCCGGCCCACCGGCGGCCATCAGCTCGTCGTGCGCGATCGCCTGCTCCGCGATCACCGAAGCGAGCAGCACGAGAAACCGCGCCGACCGTTCGGAGCGGACCGCCATCTCGGCGGAACCGGGAAGGCCTCGCTCGGCGAAGCCCTCGAACACGGCGGTGTTCTCGCGCTGCTTCTCCGCCAGCAACCGGCAGGTCGCCGATTGCTGGCGGAGTTGGTCGGCATAAGCCACCTGCGGCGAAGCGGCATCCCCGGGCTGGCTCACGCCCGACATGATGCCCGTTCTCCGCCGCGGACACCTACTGGATCGGTTCCTAGAGCACGACGACCGTGAACACCGCCGACACCGCCGCGGTGAACAGGGTCGATTCGGGGTGGAAGACCCGCAGCGTCAAGCTCCCGGAGACGTTCAGCCGGATCCCGAGGTCGAAGTCGTGGTCCGGCGAGCACGAGGCGGCGGCGAGGTTCACCCACGCTCCGGCCTGGGTTTGCTGCTGGAGGTACAAGATCCCGTCGTCGTCGGCGCGGCCAGTCGGGCCGGTCGCGAAGTGTCCGTGGATCCGGATCTGCTCTCCCTTGTGCACCTTGGCCTTGACCGGTGCGGCCTTGATGTGCACCGGCTTCTTCTTCGCCAGCTGGTGCGCGGCCGGAACCGCGGCCTGCGCGGGCAGGGCGGTCGAGCACAGACCGGCGAGGGCGAGGGACAAGGCGAGACCGGCCCATCGGGCGCGGCGCCGCATCGAGGTCGTAGTCATGTCCTTCAGCGCAGTCCACCGTCGTCCGCTCCGCCGCTCGATTCCCTCGACCGTCGGGTGACAGCCACCGGCAAGGGGGACCCACAAGTTTCGTGACAGTGTTTTAAAACAGTGTTATGGTCGCTCTGCACCCCAAGGAGGCGACCATGCACGGCCCCGTCCAGTTGTTCACCGTCATCGCGCTCGTATCGCTGCCCACCGTCATGTACGGCGGCTACGAGCTGAGCGGCGTCCTGCGCCGCGGTGACCTCACCGAGAAGCAGCGCGGGTTTTTCCGTGCCGGACACGCGCACGCCGGTGTCCTGCTCGTCCTTACGCTCGCCGCGTTGCAGCTGGTCGAGCACGGCGGGCTCGGCGACACCGCGCGCTGGATCGTCTGCTTCCTGCTGCTGTTCGGCGTGCTCGCGCAGTCCGGCGGGTTCTTCCTCGCGATGCTGCGCACCCGCGTCGGCATGAGCGTCACGACCGGCGGGGCGGTGCTGCTCGGCGCGGCCATGCTGCTCACCGCGTACGGCGTCGCGTTCCCCTGACGAAATCGCTGGCGCCGGGTCGTTAAGCTTGATGACGTGCCTGAATACCTGTCAACTGCGCCTGTCAAGGGGACCCGAGACTTCCTCCCCGCCGAAATGTCCGTCCGCACGCAGGTGTTCGGCCATCTC
This sequence comes from Amycolatopsis sp. La24, assembly GCF_029087445.1. Lineage (NCBI taxonomy): Bacteria > Bacillati > Actinomycetota > Actinomycetes > Pseudonocardiales > Pseudonocardiaceae > Amycolatopsis > Amycolatopsis sp. La24. The sequence continues at coordinate 8,931 of NZ_JARACH010000099.1, read as the reverse complement.
TACGACGTGCTGGAGCGCTACGGCTACCTCCGCTACGACGGCCCGATCCTGGAGCAGGCGGAGGTCTACGAGCGGAAGTCCGGCCAGGAGATCGCCGACCAGCAGCTGTACACGCTCACCACGCGCGGCGGCGAGCGGCTCGCGCTGCGCCCGGAGATGACGCCTTCGGTGGCCCGGATGATCGCCGGCCACGCGAAATCGCTGTCGTTCCCGGTGCGCTGGTACAGCCACCCGAACTGCCACCGCTACGAGCGCCCGCAGCGCGGCCGCGTCCGCGAGCACTGGCAGATCAACGCCGACATCTTCGGTTCGGAAAGCGCGAACTGCGAGATCGAGATGTTCGAGCTGATCCACGACCTGATGGGTGCGGTCGGCGCGACGCCGGACATGTTCGCGGTGCGGGTCAACGACCGGAACCTGCTGTCCTCGGCGCTCACTGACGTCGTCGGGATCTCGCCGGACCACCTGGCGCAGGTGTTCGCGCTCGTCGACCGGTGGGAGAAGACCTCGGCCGAGGAGCACGCGGCGAGCGCCGCCGAGATCGGGTTGTCGGACAAGCAGTACGAGAAGCTCGCCGAGACCCTCGGTGCGGGCCCGGCGCTGCTCGACGAGCTGCCCGCGGAGGTCAAGGCCGAGTCGAACCTGGTCAAGGTGCTGTCCAGCAGCGCGGCGAGCCTGGTCCGGTACGAGCCGCTGATCGTGCGCGGGCTGGCGTACTACACGTCGACCGTGTTCGAGGTCTTCGACACCTCGCCGCAGAACCGCCGGGCGCTGTTCGGCGGCGGCCGGTACAGCAACCTCGCCTCGATGTTCACCAAGGAGCAGATCTCCGGCATCGGGTTCGGCATGGGCGACGTGACGTTGATGGACTTCCTCGACACGCACGGCCTCACGCCGCAGCCGCGCAGCGAGGTCGACGTCGCGGTCATCCCGGTCACCGAGGATCTGGCGGACCCGGCTCGCGACGTCGCGACCGTGCTGCGCAAGGCGGGCCTGCGCACGTCGACCCCGCTGGAGCTGCGCAAGCTGGGCAAGGAGCTCACCCGCGCGGACAAGGCGGGCGCGGTGGCGGTCGTCATCGTGGGCGAGGAGGACTGGGCGGCCGGCCGGGTGACGGTCCGGAGCCTGGCCACGCGTGAGCAGGAGCAGGTCGCGGTGGCCGACGTCCCGGCCGCGGTGCGGGCGATGGTTTCGCCGGCCTGATTTTTCTCAAGGCGGGTGCCGGTCTCTTGACCGGTGCCCGCCTTCTTTATCCGCCGAGTGGCGGATCCGGTGCGATTTCGTCACTCACCGCAGTCGGCTGCCGGTGAACTAGCCGCCGTTTCCGGCTGTCCACAATGGACAGTCAGGGGCCGGTCCGTTGGGCCGGTCGGGGTGCCGGTGGTCCGCTGACTGGGACACGAACCGCTGCCGGATCCATGTTTCCCGGGCTTCGCGGTCCTGGTCGGCGCCCTCAGAGTTGAATCGAGCACGCTTGGTTGCCATTGCAGGGTCGTCATGATCGGTTCTTTGTAGTACCCTTGCGTAGTCGAGGTTGATCGCCTTCGTTGCGAACCCTTGACCTGGCCTGTTGCCGGAGGTCGACCCCCAGGGCTTCCGGTGACAGGCCTCTTTACTTTCCCCTGGAAGGCTTTTGGCCCCGTTCAGCGGAGCAGCCGCTGCTCACATGAGCGTCGCGGCAAGGGTTCCGCCGAGTTCGGTCACCGCTTCCAGCGCGGCTTTGTCCGGTTCGCCCGTCACGAGCACGGGCTCGGCCACGCGGGTCCAGCCGAGCCCGGTCGTGATCGCGTCGAGTTGCCGCACGGTCCCGGACGTGTCGTTGTTGCCGTGCACGTACGCCCCGAACGGACGGCCCTTCGTCGCGTCCAGGCACGGGTAGTACACGGTGTCGAAGAAATGCTTCAACGCTCCGCTCATGCTGCCGAGGTTCGCCGGCGTGCCCAGCAGGTAGCCGTCCGCGGCGAGCACGTCGGCCACCGTCGCGCCGAGCGCGGGGCGGCGGACGACGTCGACGCCCTCGATGTCCGGATGCTTCGCGCCGGCGAGCGCGGCCTCGAACATCGCCTGCATCGACGGCGACGGCGTGTGGTGCACGATCAACAACGTTGGCATGGTTCTCCCGTCAGCGCAGCAGCGCGGTGATCTCCTCGCGGACCGCGTCGAGCACTTCCGTCGCGCTGCGCCGCGCGTCGGCGAGCCCGCCGGTCACCGGAGCCACCACTTGCAGGTACGCCTTCAGTTTCGGTTCCGTGCCGGACGGCCGCACTACGACCCGCACGCCGTCGCCGCTCAGCCGGAGCACGTCGGCGTCCGGCAGGAGGTCTTCGAGCGTCACCGGCGCCCCGCCGAGCGTGGCGGGCGGGTCCGAGCGCAACGCGGCCATGAGGCGGCCGCGCACGGAAAGATCGGTGACCCGCAACGACACCTGATCGGTGAGATGCACGCCGTGCCGGGTCGCGATGTCGTCGAGAACGTCCAGCAGCGTGCGGCCCTCGGCCTTGAGCGTCGCCGCCAGGTCCGCGCCCGCGACCGCCGCGGCGATGCCGTCCTTGTCGCGAACAAAGCTCGGATTCACGCACAGGCCGAGCGCTTCCTCGTACGCGAACACCAAGCCCTCGCCCGCGCGGACCAGCCACTTGAACCCGGTGAGCGTTTCCGCGTAGCGCGCGCCCTTTTCCTTGGCCACCTCGCCGAGCAGCGACGAGGACACGATCGTGGTGGCCACCAACGGATCCGGGTTGTCCGTTGTGGACAGAAGGTGCGCCCCGAGCAGGACGCCGGTCTCGTCGCCGCGCAGCATCCGCCAGCCGTCGGGGCCGCGGACGCCGAGCGCGCACCGGTCGGCGTCCGGGTCGAGCGCCACCGCGAGGTCAGCGTCCACTTCGGACGCCAGCGCCAGCAGGAGGTCGGTCGCGCCGGGTTCCTCGGGGTTCGGGAACGAGACGGTGGGGAAGTCGGCGTCCGGTTCGGACTGTTCGGAAACCAGGTGCACGTCAGTGAATCCGGCCCGGGACAGCGCGGCCTGGAGGGTCTCCGCGCCGACGCCGTGCAGCGCCGTCGCGGCGATCCGCAGTTCGCGTGTCGTGCCCCGCGGCAGCGCGCCGACCGCGGCGAGGTACGCCTCGCGCGGGTCGACGACCTCGGCGCCGGGCGTGCGCGGGATGCTCCGGGTGGCCGGGGCGGACTGGATCGCGCGCTCGATCTCGCCGTCGGACGGCGGCACGATCTGCCCGCCGGTGGCGTCGTAAAGCTTGTACCCGTTGTCCGCGGGCGGGTTGTGCGACGCGGTGATCTGGATCCCGGCGACCGCTCCGTAATGCAGCACCGAGAACGCCAGCAACGGCGTCGGCAACGGCTGCGGCAGCACCTTCACCGCGAACCCGGCGGCGGTCAGCACTTCGGCGGCGGCGGTGGCGAACGCTTCCGACCCGTGCCGCGCGTCGCGGCCGATCACGACCACGCCGCCCGCGTGCCCCTGCGCGGCGAGCCAGGCCGCGACGCCCGCGGTGGTCCGCGTGACGACCGCGACGTTCATCCCGTTCGGTCCCGCGCGCACCGGTCCGCGCAGACCCGCGGTCCCGAACTCCAGCGGTCCGGCCATCCGGTCGGCGATCTCCTCGATCGCGCCGGGCTCCTTGCCCATCGCGCGGGCGAGGGCGGCGGTCAGTTCCTCGCGCGAGGCCGGATCCGGGTCGTCGGTGATCCAGCGGTAGACGGAATCGCGGAGGCGGGAATCGAGGCTGTCGGACACCCGGGCCAGCTTACGCGGATCCGGATATCGGGTGGTGGCTGACGATACGCTCGGGGAGTGCGCATTCTTTTCACGTCCCTCGCGTCTTACGGGCACCTTTATCCGTTGCTGCCGCTAGCCTCCGCCGCGCGCGACGCCGGCCACGAGGTGCTTTACGCGACCGCATCCGACTTCCACCCCACGCTGGAGAAGGCCGGGCTCGAAGCCGTCGCCGCCGGGTTGACGCTGCAGGAGGCGTTCAACCTCCTCTTCGCAGGCGACACCCGCAGCCGCTACGAGGTCCCGGAAGCCGAGCTGAACGAGGCGATCGGCAAGGCGTTCGGCAGGCTGCTGCCCACCCGGTTCATGACCGACCTCGCCGCGGTGCTCGCCGAGCGGAAACCGGACCTGGTCGTGTACGAAATGGGCAATCCGGGCGGCGCGTTCGCCGCGCATCAGGCGGGAATCCCGGCGATCGGGCACGGTTTCGGCCGGGTGTCCGGCGGCGGCCCGATGGAGCACATCACCGAGCAGATCGACGCGTTCGCCGCCGAGCTCGGCCTCACCGGAAGCAGCAAGCTTTTCTGGGGCCAGCCGTTCGTGGACATCTGCCCGCCGTCGGTGCAGGCGCCGGCGTTCCTCGCCGGAGCCCAGCGGGTGCCGCTGCGTCCGGTCGGCTGGAGCGAACCGGGCGATCTGCCGTCCGGCGTCGAAGGCCGGGACCGCGGCCGCCCGCTGCTGTACCTGACGCTCGGCACCACCGGAGCCAGCCAGGCGCACCTGCTGACCTCGGCGTTGCACGGACTGGCCGCGCTCGACGCGGACGTGCTGGTGGCCACCGGCCCGGCGGTCGACGTCGCGGCGCTCGGCGAGGTTCCGTCGAACGTGCGACTGGAGGCATGGGTGCCGCAGTCGCAACTGCTGCCGCACGTCGATCTGGTGGTGCACCACGGCGGCAGCGGAACCACGCTGGGCGGGTTCGCCGCGGGGGTGCCGCAGTTGCTGCTGCCGCAGGGCGCGGACCAGTTCACCAACGCGGACGCCGTGGTCGCCGCGGGCGTGGGCGCGAAGCTGGTCGGCGACGAACTGACGACAGACGCGGTCCGCGAGACGGCCGGCCGGTTGCTGGCCGACAGCGCAGTGGAGGACGCCGTGCGCGGGCTGGCGGAGGAGGTCGCGGGGATGCCTTCGCCGGAGGAAGTCGCGGCGCAGTTGCCGCAGTACGCCTGAGTTGCTTGCGCCCCAATGTGGCATTGGGTGCATGTGACGCACCGAATGCCACATTGGGTGCATGTGACGCACCCAATGTGGCATTGGGGCGCTAGCCGGAGCTCACGCGCGGGTGACGAGCTCCTTCAGCAGCGAACCCATCCGCGTCGCCGACTGCCGCCCGGCCTCGAGGACTTCCTCGTGGTTGAGCGGTTCGCCGGTCATGCCCGCGGCCAGGTTCGTGACCAGGGACAGTCCGAACACCTCGAGCCCGGCCGCGCGGGCGGCGATCGCCTCCAGCACGGTCGACATGCCGACCAGGTCCGCGCCCATGGTGCGCAGCATCCGGATCTCGGCGGGCGTCTCGAAGTGCGGCCCGGGCAGGCCCGCGTACACGCCCTCCTCGAGCGAATCGTCGATCTCCCGCGCCAGGTCGCGCAGGCGCTTGGCGTAGAGGTCGGTCAGGTCGACGAAGTGCGCGCCGACGATCGGCGAGCGCGCGGTCAGGTTGAGGTGGTCGGCGATCAGCACCGGCTGCCCGACGTTCATGCCCGCGCGCAGCCCGCCCGCCGCGTTGGTGAGCAGCACCGTCCGTGCGCCCGCCGCCGCGGCCGTGCGCACGTTCTGCACGACCGGGTCGATGCCCTTGCCCTCGTAGAAATGCGTGCGGCCGAGCAGGACCAGCGCGCGCTTGTCGCCGATCCGCAGTGACCGCACCGTGCCGCCGTGGCCGACCGCTCCGGGCGGGGTGAAGCCCGGCAGCTCGCCGAACGGGATCTCCGCGTCGGCGGTTCCGATCACGTCCGCGGCCGGACGCCAGCCCGAACCCAGCACCACGGCGATGTCGTGTTTCTCGACGCCGGTGCGCTCGGCGATGACGGCCGCGGCCGCCTCCTCCAGGTTGCTCATGCCGCCGAGCGTATCCGGGCGCCGCGCACGGCGAGGAACGCGACCAGGCCGAACGGCGACAGGAAGATCGTCAGCAGGAGCAGCGGGCTGACGATCCACCACGGGATCCGGTGCGTGCGCGCCTCGAAGAACATCCAGCGCGCGATGAACAGGTCGAACGCGATCAGGTGCGCCCAGACCAGCGCGGCCCCGTACGGTGTGCTCAGGAATCCTTGCAGGACACCGAGATCCGGTCGTTGCATCGCGTGCCACAGCTCGCCGAAGTGCGGGATCGCCAGCACGAAGTACCAGATCAGCGGCAGCAGCGGCACCCACGGCGACGCCAGGATCCGGCGAGTGCCGCGCCAGCCGGGCAGGAAGATCATCAGCGCCCAGAACGGAACCGCGACCGGGAACGTCCAGGCGAAGACAGTCAGGTCGCTCACCGGACCGCCTTCCTGGCCGGCACCAGCACCGACGCCGCGGCAGCCACCGCGACCACGCCGACGAGCAGCCCGGCGGCGGCCAGCGTCGTGCTGCTCGGGTGGATGAGCGGTTCGCCGCGTTCGGCCTGCCACAGGATCAGGCCGACGAGCCCCGCGTAGCCGACCGAACCCGTCCACACCAGCCGCACGCGCACCGCGCTTTCGCGCAGCCGGGGCAGTCGCGTCGCGAGCACCGCGAGCCCGAACGCCAAGAGCGGCAACGCTTGCAGCGCGTGCAGGCCGATGAAGTGCGCGATGCGCAGGTCGCCGCCGGTGGTGCTCCAGCCGAGCAGCGGAAGACCGGGGCCGCCGTCCGCGACGCCGACGCTGTGCGCGCCGATGAGGTCGGAATGCCCGGTGGCTTTGATCTCGGCCCGTTCGATCGGGGTCGGCTGGGTCATGGTCGCGCCGAGGCCCGCGCCGATCAGCGCGAGGACCGCGCTGGTGCGCACCGCCCAGTACACCGCGCGGTCTTCGATCCGGGTGAACATGAGCAGCACGGTGACGACGAGCGTGGCGAGCCAAAGCCCCGCGACCATGACCCCCATGGCCTGGAACAGCGCGGCGTCGAACGGGGACGTGTTCGCGAAGTGGCTCGGCCGGGCGCGGGCCGCTTGGAAGGCCATCGCCACGTACTCGGCGGCGAACAGCACGACGGAGACGGTCGTGGCGACGTTCGCGACCTTGCGCAACCGGCCGTTCAGCAGCGAGACGAGCCAGCTCCAGGTGAAGTAGTAGAGCCCGCCGGACACGGCGAACTTGAACGGCTTCGCCCACACCGGCGCGCCGAGCAGGGTCCGGTGGTCGATCAGCATCGCCACGACGGTCAGCACCGTCGCGACGCCCATCGCCGCGGCGAACCACAGCGAAGGCCGGTGCCACGTGCGCATCCGGGCGGTGGGCAACGTCGCCGCGGGCGGGTCGACGGTGGTGGTCATGAGGTCCTCCCAGTATGGATAGTGATGCTCTCCACTATGGGAAGTTAAGCTATCCATGCTGAGAAGTCCTCAGGGTTTTTCCCGGAAGTTAGGGTCGTGCGGGTGCGGATGGCAGAGCTGAGCGCCGAGTCCGGGATTCCGGTGGCGACGATCAAGTACTACCTGCGGGAGGGGCTGCTCCCGGCCGGGGAACGGACCAGTCCGAACCAGGCTCGCTACGGCGAGGAGCATGTGCGGCGGCTGAAGCTGATCCGGGCGCTGGTCGAGGTCGGCGGGTTGTCCGTGGCGACCGTGCGGGAGGTCGTGGCGGCGGTTGATTCGGACCGGGCCGCGTACAACGTGCTCGGGGTGATGCAGCGGGCGTTGACTGGATCCGCGGTGGAGGTTTCGGACGAGGATCGCGAGTGGGCGATGGAGTTGTTGTCTTCGCTCGCTCGGAAGCACGGGTGGAAGTTCGGGCCGGAGAATCCGGTGGCGGATGTGCTGGTGGGGACCGTGTGCACGATTCGTGCGCTGGGGCATCAGCCGTTGCTGGATCAGATCGGGCGTTATGCGGAAATTGCCGATCGGATCGCGGAGGCGGATTTGGACACTCTTGAGGCGGGGGTGTCCATGGATCGGATGGTTGAGGCTGCGGTGGTGGGGACTGTTTTGGGGGATCGGTTGTTTGAGGGGTTTCGGAGGTTGGCTCAGGCTGCGGAGACTGGGCGTAGGTATTCGGAGGGGTGAAATTCTTCTGGGGGCCGGACGCCTCGTCGCCTGGCGGCGACATTGCGCTCGCTGTGGGGCCCGCCACCCCGAAGTTTTATTGTGCTGACGGTTCGGCTTCGGATCGGGGTTGGGGGCGGTGTGGGTGCCTCGATTGTTTGTGCAGGGCTGCGGTTTACGAGGCCGCGGGGAAAGACAGGGTCGGGGCTATTTGGTCAAAGGTGGCGGAGCCGGTGTCTTCCTGTTCTGCTGGCACCGTCAGGGAAAGTAGCCACAGGGTGTTTTCTGATTGTTTGATCAGGGCGTAGGTGGCTCGGGTGATTACTGCGTCTGGGTTGGCGGAGCGGGTTTGTGCTCGTTCTACTGCGCGGAACATGACCTCAGTGCCGTTGGGTGTTTGCACTGGCTCGCGGGTGAAGTTGAAGGAATCCGGCGAACCGGAGGAGCGCAGTGCGGTCATTGCGTCGCCGATGGAATACTTCTCATAGAAGTTCGGGATTCGTTCCAGGCGCAGGGATTGGCGGCCGTCCGGGGAAACGTACTGGACTACCGTTGAGGTGCCGAAAGTGGATTTTCGGGATGCGATGAAGCGTTTCCATCCTTCGGGCACGGAAAGGGTGTATTCGCTGTCGCGCGTGACGTTTGCCGTCGAGCTTGCGTTGGCGTGCTGCGGGATCAGCTTCAGCGGCTCCGACGAACCGCCGACTGTGCCCGCGGTCGCCAGCGTTCCGGTTTCCACGCCTTGCGGCGGCAGCAGGTTCTGGCCGCTCACCACGCGGGCCAAAGCGAAACCGCCGCCGCAGGCCAGGGCGAACAGGACCATTGAGGCGACTGCCAGCATCGCCGTCGCTTTGCCGCTGCGGCGTGGGGGTGGCGGCGGCAGCGGGGCGGGCAGCGGCGGCGGTGGGGGCAGCGGGGGAGCGGGGGCGAAGGCTGGCGCGGAACCGGTGTTTCCCGAGCGCATGAACGGCAG
>NZ_JARACH010000098.1:0-21678 GCF_029087445.1 Amycolatopsis sp. La24 | reverse complement strand
CACGGTAGAAAAGGAAAACGCGACAGGCCACCAACCATCACCCCGCCGCCGGCGCCCGGCAATGCTTCGCCGCATGAGGAAAAACAATCCCCCGATAGGCACAATCAATAACCGTGGGCCGCCGAGGCGCGGCGGTCCGGGCCTTCGCGACCCGGCAGACCTCGGCCGGCCGGTGCGGGGAGCGTCGGCGATCTGCAGGTCACGCCCGCTTCCCGGCTTTCGCCGGCGCTGGTGCGCACGGCTTCCCGCTCGTCTCGGCCCGGCCGCCGTTCGTCCGTGATTCGGCTCCGGTCGTGCTCGAGCGGTTGCCAGGCCCCGATGCGAGCGAAGAAGCTCTCCGGAGAATAGCCGAGTTCAGGGCGACGATACCGGATAATCGCGCCGGCGGAGCCCTCGGCGGGCAACGGCGCCTGTTTGTCCTGCCGTTGTCGCCGGTCGACCGTGCGGGAGGACCTTATGAGGCGCGAATTGCCGGATTCCATTGTGGCCGAAGTGCCTTCCGTGCCTCGTGGCCGGCGTTGACGAATGTTGATTCATTGCCTCGGGGCCGCCGCGGGCGGCGGCTATCCACAGTGGAATTGCGCCTGCGCCGGGTGCGGCAAGGCCCGCGCGAAGCCGGAGCACGCGACGGCGCACGCCGGGATCGCGGTTTCCGGCGACGGCGAGCGGTGGTTCCTGTTCAACGCGACTCCCGACGTCCTCCACCAGATCGCGGCGGATCCCGTGCTGCATCCCGGTCCGGGCATCCGGGAGACGCCGGTCGCCGGGGTCGTGCTGACCGACGCGGAATTCGACCACACCATCGGCCTGCTGATGCTGCGCGAGGAATCGTCGCTGACGGTGCACGGGACCTTTCCCGTGCTGGAGGCGTTGAACCTCTGGTTCCCGGTGCGGCAGCTGCTGAGCGACTACGCCGACATCTCCTGGTCCGAGGTCCGGGCGGGCGAGCCGGTCGATCTGGACGACCGGGTGCGCGCGACCCCCTTCCTGACCGGTTCCAAAGCTCCCCGCTACGTGGGGAATTCCCAGCTCCGCGAACAGCCGGCGGAATGGGAGGTCGGCTATCGCCTGGAAGACAAGCTGACCGGCGGGATCGCGGTCTACGCGCCGACGGTGCCGCGATGGGACGAGAAGTTCGAGCAGCAGGTGGCGCCGGCCGACTGCGTGTTCGTGGACGGGACGTTCTGGACGGACGACGAAATGTCCGAGACCGGCGCGGGAAACCGGACCGGCCGGTCGATGGGGCACCTGCCGGTCAGCGGGGACGGCGGATCGGCTCGCGCGCTCGCCGCGCTGCCCGCGAAGCGGAAGATCTACACGCACATCAACAACACGAATCCGATTCTCGACGAAGAGTCCCCGGAACGGCGCTGGGTGACGGACTTGGGCATCGAAATCGGCCGAGCCGGCTTGGAGGTGGAAGTATGAGCGTCAGGTCTGCCGAGGAGTTCGAAGCGCACCTGCGGTCCATCGGAGAGAAGCGGTACCACCATCTGCACCCGTTCAACGAGCGGATGCACGCGGGCGAGCTGTCCGAGGCGGAATTTCGCGGATGGGTGCGGAACCGCTTCTACTATCAGATGAATCTCCCGAAGAAGGACGCGTTCATCCTGACCAAGCTCCCTGGCCGGGACGACCGGCGCAGGTGGATCACGCGGATCACCGACCACGACGGCCGCACCGGCGACGAAGGCGGCCTCGAAAAGTGGGTCCGCTTGGGGAAAGCAGTCGGCTTGAGCCGGGAAGAACTGTACGACGTGGACACCGTTCTGCCCGGCGTGCGGTTCGCGGTCGACGCGTACGTCGACTTCTGCCGCCAGAAGCCGTGGCTGGAGGCGGTCGCGTCGGCGCTGACGGAACTGTTCGCGCCGGACCTGCTCAGCAGGCGGATCACCGATGTCCGGCGCCATTACCCGTGGATCGCGACGGAGGGCCTGGACTACTTCCGGGCCCGGCTCACTCAGCAGCCCAAGGACATCGCGCACCTGCTCGAATTGGTGGTCGAAAACGCGAAGACCGAGCAGCAGCAGGAAGCGTGCGGCCGCGCGCTGGAGTTCAAGTGCGACGTGCTCTGGAGCCTGCTGGACGCCGTGGAACTCGCCTACCGCAAGAGTTCGTGATGAACGAGCCGGAACTGACCGCCGTGCCGAAGCTGGCGACGAAGGCGATGCTCAAGCACGACAACGTCCGGGACGTCGAATTGCTCCTGTTGCCCGAACGCGTGGTGCTGCTGAACAAATCCGGGGCGGCGATACTGGGACTGTGCGACGGCAGCCGGACCGTGCGGCAAGTGGTCGACCAGCTCGAACGCGACTTCCAGGCCGCCGATCTCGCGAACGACGTGATGAAATTCCTGCACGACGCGCGAGGCCGGGGCTGGGTGGTGGTCGCATGACCGGCCTGCCGCAGCCCTACGGCCTGCTCGCCGAGGTCACGCATCAGTGTCCGCTGCATTGCGTCTACTGCTCGAACCCGCTGAACCTGCTCGACCGGCAGGACGAGCTGGCCACCGAGGACTGGGTGCGGGTGATCCGCGAGGCCGCCGGGCTCGGTGTCGTGCAGGTGCACTTTTCCGGCGGCGAACCGCTGGTGCGCGGCGATCTGGAGACGCTGGTCGCCGAATGCCGCGGCCTCGGGCTGTACACGAACCTGATCACCAGCGGCCTCGGGCTGACAGAGAGCCGGGCGGAATCTCTGGTCGCGGCCGGCCTCAACAGCGCCCAGCTGAGCATTCAGGGCGACGCCGCCGAGTCGACGAACCTGGTCGCGGCCAGCAAGCGGTTCGACAAGAAGGAGGCCGCCGCGCGCATCATCCGCGACGCCGGCCTGCCGTTGAACATGAACGTGGTGCTGCACCGGCTGAACCTCGACCGGCTCGACGCGATCATCGACGTCTGCGCGGAATGGGGAGCCGAGCGGCTGGAACTCGCCAACAGCCAGTACTACGGCTGGGCGCTCCGCAACCGCGAGCGGCTGATGCCGAGCAAGGCCCAGCTGGACGACGCGGTCGCCGTGTACGAGCGCCGGAAGGCCGAACTGGGGGAGCGGATGGAACTTCTCTGGATTCTCCCGGACTACTACGAGCCCTACCCGAAGCCGTGCATGGGCGGATGGGCGCAGAACGCGCTGACCGTCGCACCGGACGGCACCGTGTACCCGTGTCCGGTGGCCGCCGAGATCACCACGATGGCCTTCTCCTCGGTCCGCGACCACGACCTGGAGTGGATCTGGACGAAATCCGAGGCGTTCCAGGCCTTCCGGGGAACGGCGTGGATGCCGGATCCGTGTCAGAGCTGTCCACGCAAGGAGATCGACTTCGGCGGCTGCCGCTGCCAGGCGTTCGCGTTGACCGGCGACGCGGCGCGCACCGATCCGGTGTGCCAGCACTCGCCGGACCATCACCTGGTCCAGGACGCTCTGGTCCGCGCCAACCACAGCGACGGCGAAGCGGCGGACCTGGTTTACCGGCGTCCCGCCGTGCGGAGGCACTGACGGATGTCGCCGGCAGGCACCAAACTCACGGAGGAAGAGGCGTCGGCGCGGTCCGCGAGGGTCTCGCACGTCCGGTACGAGGTGGAACTCGACCTGACGACGGGCGAGCACGAGTTCGCGACGAGCACCGTCGTCCGCTTCCGCGCAGAGCCTGGCGAGGTCTTCCTCGACTTCGCGGGAACAGCCGCGTCGGTGGAGTGCAATGACAGTGAACTGGGGCCGGCGGCACAGGCCGGGACCCGCATCCGGCTGATCGCGAGGCCGGGGGAGAACACGGTGCGCGTGGCCGGGACCGCTCCGTATTCGCGCACCGGCGAGGGCTTGCACCGTTTCCGCGACCCGCTCGACGGGCAGGTCTACCTGCACACCAAGTTCGAGCCTTTCGCGGCGCACACCGTCTTCGCCTGTTTCGACCAGCCGGATCTGAAAGCGACGGCCAGCCTCACCGTGACCGCGCCGGATCACTGGACGGTGGTCGCCAACACCGACCCGGAAAAGCTGGTGCCGCTGGAGGGCGACCGCACCAGCTGGCGTTTCGCGCCCACACCGCCGCTGCCGACCTACTTGACGGCCTTCGCCGCCGGCCCGTTCCGTCGCGTCCAAGCCTTGCACGACGGACTGCCGCTGGGCCTCTACGCGCGGAACTCCCTCTACCGCGCATTGACCAGCCAGGCGCCCGAGCTCTTCGACGTGGTCCGCCGCGGGCTCGACTTTTACCGCCGGCTGTTCGACCTGCCGTACCCGTTCGCCAAGTACGACCACGTTTTCGCCCCCGAGTACGCGTTCGGCGGCATGGAGCACCCGGGCTGCGTCACGCTCAACGAGCGGTTTCTGTTCCGGCACCGGGTAACCGAGGACACGCGGCGAAGGCGAGCCGAACTGCTGACGCACGAGATGGCGCACATGTGGTTCGGCGACTACGTGACGATGCGCTGGTGGGACGATCTGTGGCTGAACGAGGCATTCGCGACCATGATGTCGGTCGTCGCGCAGCCTGAAGCGACGCAGTACGGCGAAGGCTGGACCGGCTTCGCGCATCACAACCTTCCCCTCGCCCGGCACGCTGACCAGTTGCCGACGAGCCACGCGATCCGGGTGGCGACGCCCGACACCGACGCGGCGCGCTCGAACTTCGGCCCGATCGTGTACCGGAAAGGCGCGGCGGTCCTGCACGAGCTGGCGGAGCGGCTGGGCTGGGACTCGTTCGTCGCGGGGGTGCGGAGTTACCTCCGGACGCACGCGTGGGGCAACGCCGGTCTCGGCGACTTCGTGGCCGCGCTGCAGCGCGCTTCAGGCGAAGAGGTCGGCCGGTGGGTCGAGGAATGGCTGCTGAGCAGCGGCGTCAATACCGTCGAAATGGTCCGGGGCCGGCTTGTCCAGCACGCGGATGTTCCGCCGCGGCGGCTGAACCTCCGGGTCGCCGCGTTCGACGACCGCGAGGGCGAGATGGTGCTGCGGCGCCGCGCGCACGTTTCGCTCGATTCGGCCGAGCGCGAGCTGACCGGCTTCGGCGATGCCGATCTGGTGGTGCCCAACGACGACGCGGTGAGCCACGTCAAGGACCGGCTGGACGCCCGGTCCCGGCAGAAGGCACTGGCGAGCTTGTCCGCGGTGGATGATCAGCGGGTGCGGGCGGTCGTCTGGGGAGCGTTGTGGGACGAGGTGCTCGACGCGCGCTTGCCGGCGCGGAGCTACGCCTCGGCCGTTCTCGCGCACGGGCCGGGGGAGAGCGATGCCGGGATACTGGAAGCGCTGCTGGATCGCGCGGTGCGGGCTGTCCGCGTTTACGGGGATCCTTTCCGCCGCACGGAGATGCTGGCGACGCTGGCGCACCGGGTGCGAACACTGCTGGCCGCCGAAGCTCCGGGCAGCGATCGCCAACTGGTCTTCGCCCGTGCCCTGGTCGGCGTCGTCCCGGCCGGGGAACACCGTCTGCTGAGCGAAATCGCGTACGGACGATCCCCGTGGGAGGACCTGGAAGTGGATCGGGATCTGCGCTGGCGCGCGGTGTTCCGCCTCGCGTCGACGGGACAAGACCTCGACGGATGCCTGGATGTCGCGGTGGATGCGGATCCCGGTGACAGCGGCCGCCGGAACGCCTTGACCGCGGAGGCCGCCCGGCCCGCGGCGGCAGCCAAGGAAGCGGGCTGGGAGCGGCTGTTCGACGGCGAATTTTCGCTCGCCGAGCGGAAAGCCGTCATGGCGGGCCTGGCGCAGCCCGAGCAAGAGGAACTGCTCACCCCGTATGCGGACCGCTACTTGAGGACGCTGGAAAGCATGCCGGGCGCCGTCGAACCGGAGTTCGCGGTGGCCTTCGCTCGCGCGCTCTATCCCCATTTCACCACCGCTGAGCAGCGCGTGCTGGCGGGTACTGACAGCCTGCTGGAAAGCACGGTGCTGCCGCGGAACGTGGTGAAGGTCCTCCGTGAGGAGCGCACCGAACTGCTGATCATGCGTGCGGCGCGCGCGTGCGACGCCGCGCTTCGAACGCACTGAATGGAAGGCGCAAGGCTTCAGTCGCGTGGGCAGACTGAAGCCTTGCGCCGGCTGGAGTGGCTGTCAGCCTCGGTAGAAGTAACCAGTGGCTTCAGCGCAAACCTCGACGACCGTGTACTCCGGCGTTTCCCACTTCACGTTATTTCCTCCTGTAGAAGGATTCCGGGCGAGTGCTTCGCCGGGAAGCATCCGCGACGCGGCGCGACTGCGGCCACCGATCTGAGCCGGACGGACGGGAAATAGCCACGGACGGCGGTTTTTCGGTGCTGAGCGGTATAAAACCCTTATCCGCCAAGGCATTTCGCCGCTCGACGGCCAGTGGGGAAGGCCGGAAACCCCCGCAGGTGACGTACTGTGCACCGTTCGTCTTCGCAGCGGCTACGTTCGTGTCCCTCGGATTGACCAGGCTCACGGGCCAGTGCAGGCTCAGTGCACACCGCGGGTCCCGTGACCGCGGGTCGCGCAGTCCGCGCACAGTCAGTGCTGCTTTCTCAGGCACAGTACGACGTATTCCGGAGCGAGAGGGGGAAATCGTGGTTCTTCCCTCAAAAATGCCTCAGCTCGCCGACCTCGACCTGCTGCTGTCCGTCGAACGCTACGGCAGCGTGGGGAAGGCGGCGCAGGCGCACAGCCTTTCCCAGCCCGCGGCCAGCATCCGGATCAGTGCCATGGAACGCAGGCTCGGCCTGCGGCTGCTCGAACGTTCCCCGACCGGGTCGAAGCTGACCGAGGAAGGGGAAATGCTCGCGAAGTACGCCCGCAACGTGATGCACGCGGCGCGGGAGCTGCTGGAGTTCGGCTCCGGTTCGTCCGGCGCGAGCCGGTTGCGGGTCGCGGGCAGCCCGGGCGTGTCCGAGCACCTGATCCCGGAATGGCTGAACCGGTCCGGGCTCTCGTTCGGCGAGGTGCGGGTGGAGGTGCGGACCGGCCGCGTCGACGAGTTGCGGCAGCTGATCCGGGCGGACCAGGCCGACGTGGCGTTCATCGACGGCTGGTGCCAGGCCGGAAGCCAGCTGCCGAAACAGTTCCGGGAAGGCCTGGTCACTCAGTACATCTGCGACGACAAACTGGCCGTGGTCGTCGGGGCAGTGCATCCGTGGGCGAAGCGCCCCGGTCCGGTGACGGTGGAGGAGCTCGCCTCGGCCCAGCTGGTGGTGCGCGAGCGGGGATCCGGGCTCCGGGAGTTCACCGACGAACTGCTGGGTTCCGCGCGTGCTTCGCGCAGCTACGTCGAACTCCCGTCCAGCGCGGCGGTCAAGCAGGTGGTCGCCGCGGGCAGGCGGGTGACCGTGCTGAACATCTCCACCGTCCGCTCCGAAATCGCGGACGGCAGGCTGCGGCTGGTCCCGGTCGAACAGGAGATGCCGGCGAAGCCGATTTACGCGGCGTGGAGCGAACGCCGGGGATTGCCCGGCCACGCGAAGGAGCTGGTCGAGATCGCGGCGGCGAAGGGCAGTCCCATGCCAGGCCCGCGGCCTGGCCCGAAAGTCACTAGCACAGGAGGAGTAACAATCGATGTCCACTCTTGACAAGATCGCTCGCATCATGGTCTCCGACCGGCGCGGAATCCTCGCCGCCGACGAGAGCATCGGGACGATGTCCTCCCGGCTCGAAGGGGTGGGTGTCGAAGCGACCGAGGAGAACCGGCGCGTGTACCGGGAGCTGATCGTCACCACTCCGAAGCTCCCGGAATCGGTCAGCGGCGTCATCCTCGCCGACGAGACGTTCCACCAGAAGCTGTCGAACGGCCAGACGTTCCCGCAGTTTCTCGCCGACCGCGGCATTCTCGCCGGGATCAAGGTCGACACCGGGGCGAAGCCGCTGGCGGGGGCGCCGGGCGAGAACGTCACCGAAGGGCTCGACGGGCTGCGCGATCGCGTGAAGAACTACGCGGCGCTCGGGGCGACCTTCGCCAAGTGGCGCGCGACGATCACGATCGGCGACGGTCTGCCGTCGGACCGCGCGGTGCGGGCCAACGTGCACGCGCTGGCCCGGTATGCCGGTCTGTGCCAGGAAGGCGGCATCGTGCCGATCGTCGAGCCCGAGGTCCTGATGGACGGTGCCCACTCGCTGGCGAAGTGCAAGCAGGTGACGACTTCCGTCCTGCGCTCGCTGTTCGACGAGTTGAGCCTGATGCAGGTGCAGCTCGACGGCATCGTCCTCAAACCCAACATGGTGGTCGCCGGCAAGGACTGCCCGGAGCAGCCGTCGGTCGAAGAGGTCGCGAAGGCCACTGTGGACGCTCTGCGGGAGACGGTGCCGTCTTTCGTGCCAGGCATCGCTTTCCTGTCCGGCGGGCAAAGCCCGGAAAAGGCGACCGAGCACCTCGCGGCGATGCAGAAGCTCGACCCGCTTCCGTGGGAGCTGACCTACTCGTTCGGACGGGCGCTGGTCGGGCCGGCGCTGGAGACCTGGCGAGGCGACGAGAGCAAGCGGGAAGCAGCGCAGAAGACGCTGTCGGACCGGGCGGTGGCGAACGCGGCGGCTCGCTGACCGCCCGACGAGGTAGCTCGGCCGATGCGAGCCACGGCTCGCATCGGCCGAGCCGGGCCAAGGGAATCTCCCGTTCGCGCACAGGATGGATGTCTATGAAGAGCAAGGAATGGGGCCTCGCCGCCGCGGAGACTGCCCGGCGCCCGGACGACGCCCTTGCCCTCGAACTCGTGCGCGGCACCGAGTCCGCCGCGCTCGCGGCCGGACGGTGGGCCGGGCACCGCGACGACAGCGCCGGACTAGCCGCCATGGACGCGATGCACACGTCGCTGCGCTCGGTGGCGATGGACGGCGTAGTGGTGCTCGGGGCGGGCTCTCAGGACGATGCCCCCGCCCTCTTCCACGGCGCGGAGGTGGGCACCGGCCAAGGCCCGGTGTGCGATATCGCGATCAGCATCGGCGATGGCGTGCTGTCGGAGGCTAAGGATGTGCCCCGCGCGCTGACCGCGGTGGCGGTCAGCGCGCGCGGCGCCATGGCCGACCTGGCTTCGCAGCACAGCATGGAGAAGCTGGCGGTCGGCCCCGGCCTCGCGGACGTCGTCGACATCACCCGCCCGGTGGCGGAGAACCTGCGGAGGATCGCCGGGGCGAAAGGGGTGCGGGTGTCGGACGTCGTCGTCGCGACGCTCAATCGACGCCGGCACGTGGAGCTCGCCCGGGAAATCCAGGACGCTGGTGCGCGGGTCCACTTGGTGGAGGGCGGCGAGGTCGCGGGCGCGGTCGCCGCGGCGCGGCCCGAGCATCCGATCGACGTGTTCCTGTGCACCGGGAACGCCGTGGAAGGAGTCATCGCTGCCGCCGCGTTGTCCTGCCTTGGCGGATCGATGCAGGCGCGGGTGGCGCCGGAAGGCCCCGCGGAGCGGCCGGGCACGGTTCTTCGCACCGAGGACCTGGTCGGCAAGGAGAGCGTGGTGTTCTGTGCCTCCGGGGTGACCAGCAGCGAGCTGCTGCGCGGCGTCCGGAACGACGGCGCGGGCCGCACGACCGTTCGGTCCCTCGTGCTGTGCTCGGATCCGGACACGGTGCGGGCGATCCGGTCCGAACACCGGTACGTCCGGGAGCGCGGCCGTGCGTGAGGCCGAACCTCTGCTCGCTCGTTACCGCGGGCTGATCTGCGACCTCGACGGAGTGGTGTACCGCGGGGCTGCCGCTGTCCCGCACGCGGTCGAGACCCTGAACGAGGCGGCCGCGTGCGGACTGCCGGTCGTCTTCGCGACGAACAACGCGTCCCGTCCTCCCGAGGACGTCGCTGACCACCTGCTCGAACTGGGGCTCGCCGGGGACGACTGGTCGGTGGTCACCAGTTCCCAGGCGGCCGCGGCGTATCTGGCCGGGCGGCTGGCTCCTGGCGCGCGAGTGTGCGCGGTCGGCGGCCCGGGCGTTGCCCGTGCGCTGGCCGAAGCCGGGTTGACGCCGGTCCGGGTCGCGGACTTGGCGGGCGCGCCGGTCGAGGCGGTCGTGCAGGGACTCGGCTACGACATCACGTGGCGGGAACTCGCGGCTGTCGGCTGCTTGGCGGAAGCCGGAGCTGTGTGGGTCGCCACGAACGTCGACCGCACGCTGCCCACGCCGTACGGGAAGGCTCCGGGCAACGGCGCGCTGGTCGCCTTGGTGCAGACCGCGACGAGCGCGTCCCCGCACGTGGTCGGAAAGCCGAAGGCGGCTTTGTTCGACTTGGCTCGCGCTCGGCTGGGCACTGCTCCGCCGGACACCTTGGTGTGCGGGGACTTGCTGGGCACCGACATCGAGGGGGCGAACGCCGCCGGCCTTGACTCGCTTTTCGTGCTGAGCGGATCCTCCCGGCTCCGCGATCTGGCTTTCGCGCAGCGGCGTTCCCGTCCGACGTATGTCGCCGCCGATGTGAGCGGGCTGCTCGCCCCCGCGCTGCCGCTGGACAGCACTTCGGCCGAGTGCGTCGCCGGCCTCGGACCGGACGGCATCCCCGCGCTGCCCGGCGGCGGTGACAACGGCCGCTTGCTCCAGGCCGTCGTCGCGGGCGCGTGGGCGGCTCGCGACGGCGGCCGGGCGATCTCCGACGACGCGCGGTTGTGGGAGCGGATCGAACAGCAGCTCGGCGTCGCCGGTCCGGGGTGATCCGGGCGCGGCCGCCGAGAAGGGGGCGCGCTGCGTTCTGCTTGCTGGCTGAGCGAGAAGATTGCTCCGCCGCTGTCCGGCGCCGGACAGCGGCGGACGGTCATTTTCCGGGCAGGGCAGGCGGTTCGCCGGTGCGTTCGTACTCCGACAGCAGATCGATCCGGCGCTGGTGCCGTCCGCCCTCGAATTCGGCGGTGAGAAACGCGTCGACGATGCGCTCGGCCTCCTCGACGGTGTGCATCCGCGCGCCGATGCCGGCCAGCAGTGCGTTGTTGTGCTGGCGTGCCAGCCGGGCGGTGTCCTCGTTCCAGGCCAGTGCCGCGCGTGCGCCGGGCACCTTGTTGGCGGCGATCTGTTCCCCGTTGCCCGAACCGCCGACGACGATGCCGAGGCTGCCTTCGTCGGCGACGACGCGCCGCGCCGCCTCGACGCAGAACGGCGGGTAGTCGTCGTCGGCGTCGTAGGCGGCGGGGCCGACGTCGGTCACTTCGTAGCCGAGGCCGGAAAGCCGTTCGGCGAAATGGTTCTTGAGTTCGAGGCCGGCGTGATCAGAGCCAAGATAGATTCGCACGGCGGCGAGTCTAGTGTCGTGCCCGGCGGATTGGCGGGAAACCTTTGCCGGACAGTCATTGGAATGCCTTATCGGCCGGAGTCACGGTGTCGCTGCCGTCGCAGGGGCGTGCGCGGCCGCTCCCGCTCGTCGACGGCGGCGCACCGTTCGGCACCGGTTGCCGACCGCTGGTGCACCGCCGGTTGCTGCCGCCGTGTCAAGGCGAAGAAGCTGGATCGTGACCGGGAGATTTCGTGACGGTGTCCTCGAGATCGAGCGGTTTTCGGGAGCAGCCAGCAGAAGGAGAACGACATCATGTGGGAAACCCCGGAGTACACGGTCATCGAGGTGTGTGCTGAGGCCACCGGCTACTTCTACCGGCGCTGACAGCCCGGCCGCACCGGCCGTGTTCCGCGAATAGGCATGGGCGCGAGGTTCCGGACGCGGGACCTCGCGCCCATCTCCGAGCGCGCTCGATCCCCCTGGAGAGGCGGTCCCCGTGAATCTCGAATTTCTTCCGCTGGTGGCGCTCGCGTTCGGCCTCAGCCTGGACAATTTCCGCTCGTCGATAGCGATCGGAACCATTCCGTTCGGCTGGCGCCGAGCGGTGCAAGTCGCCCTGGTCTTCGGACTCTGGGACGCACTGGGCCCGCTGCTGGGCGGGTTCGCCGGCCGCTACCTCGGCGAATTCGTCGGCGACTGGGGCGAGTACGTCGGCGTGGCCGCGCTGGGACTGTACGGCCTGTACTTCCTCGTCTCGGCGATCCGGAACCCGGAGACGGAAGCGGAAGACCTGGACCATCCGTGGGTGACGCTCTTCGGGCTGCCGTTTTCGCTCACCGTCGACAACTTCCTCGCCGGGGCCGGTCTGGGGATCGCCGGATTCTCTTTGGTGATCCCGATGTTCACGTTCGGCGCGATGACGGTGGTGCTGTCGCTCGCCGGGCTGTTCGTCGGCCGGATGGCCGCCAAGGTCATCCGGATCCGGGCGGATCTGCTCAGCGGCATCTCGCTCGTCGGCGCGGCGATCCTGTTGCCGCTCGCCTTCGACTGAGCGACGGGGGAGGACCGCGATGCCCGAGAATCCCGACACCCACGTCTATCGCACCTACGACCGGGTCCTGGCCGGTTCCGGCCGGTCCGGCAGGCGGAATCCTCCGGTGGCCGGCGGGAAATCCGGCGACTGGTGGCCGCACCGGCTCGACCTGAAGGCGCTGCACCGGAACGGTCCCGCGAGCGACCCGATGGGCGCGGATTTCGACTACGCGCGTCACTTCGCGACGCTCGATCTCGACGAACTCGCGCGGGACGTCGACGAGGTGCTGACGACCTCGCAGGAGTGGTGGCCCGCCGACTTCGGCCACTACGGGCCGCTGGTGCTGCGGATGGCCTGGCACGCCGCGGGAACTTACCGCGTCAGCGACGGCCGGGGCGGGGCCGGCGCCGGAATGCAGCGCTTCGCTCCGTTGAACAGCTGGCCGGACAACCGGAACCTGGACAAGGCACGCCGGCTCCTGTGGCCGGTGAAGCGCAAGCACGGCCGCAAGATCTCCTGGGCGGATCTGATGGTCTTCGCGGGCAACCGGGCGCTGGAGTCCATGGGCTTCAGGACTTTCGGGTTCGGGGGCGGCCGCGCGGACGTGTGGGAGCCCGACGAGACGTACTGGGGCCCGGAACGCAAGTGGCTGGCCGACGAACGCCACCACGGCCTGCACGAGCTCGAAGAGCCGTTGGCGGCGGAGGAAATGGGGCTGGTCTACGTCGATCCGCAAGGCCCGGCCACCAATCCCGACCCCGTGCTGGCCGGTCGCGACATCCGCGAGACCTTCAAGCGGATGGGGCTGAACGACGAGGAAACCGTGGCGCTCATCGGCGGCGGGCACACCTTCGGCAAGACGCACGGCCCGGCGGACCCGAACGCGACCGGCGGCCCCGAACCCGAGGGCGCGCCGCTGGCCGCGCAGGGCCTCGGCTGGCTGGGCGGCAAGGGCCCCGACGCGGTGACCAGCGGGCTGGAGGGCATGTGGACCCGCACCCCGGTCACCTGGGACCACACCTTTTTCGAAACGCTTTTCCAGTACCGGTGGGACGTCGAGCTCAGCCCGGCGGGCCTGTGGCAGTGGATCCCGAGCGGCGGAGAGGGCGAGGGCACTGTTCCGGATCCGTTCGACCCGGACGCGAAACACCATCCGGTCATGCTCACCACCGACCTCGCGCTGCAGGAGGACCGGGTCTACGCGCCGATCGCGCGGCGGTTCCTCGAGAACCCGGAGGAGTTCGAGGACGCGTTCGCGCGCGCCTGGTTCAAGCTGACGCACATCGACCTGGGACCGATCGAGCGCTACCTGGGCCCGCTCGTCCCGGCGGAACGGATGATCTGGCAGGACCCGGTGCCGGAGGCGGACCACGAACTCGTGGACTCCGGCGACATCGGTGCGCTCAAACGGGAAATCCTCCGCTCCGGGCTGACTGTGGCGCAGCTCGTTTCCACGGCATGGGCGTCCGCGTCGACCTATCGGGACAGCGACAAACGCGGCGGGGCGAACGGCGCGCGGATCCGGCTGGAACCGCAGCGCGGCTGGGCGGTGAACGAACCTGAGCGGCTGGACGTCGTTCTGGCGGTGCTGGAAGAGATCCAGCAGCGATTCGCCGCGTCCGCGCGCGGCGGCAAACGCGTCTCCCTGGCCGATCTGATCGTGCTCGGCGGATGCGCCGCGGTGGAACAAGCCGCCGCGGCGGGAGGCTGTCCGGTCGAGGTCCCGTTCCGGCCAGGGCGCACCGACGCCACCCAGGAATGGACCGACGTCGCGTCCTTCGGCGCGTTGGAGCCGGCAGCGGACGGCTTCCGCAATTACCTGGGCAGCGGATGCCGCATGGCCCCGGAACACCTGCTGATCGACCGGGCGAGCCTGCTGACGCTGACCGCGCCGGAGACGACCGTGCTGGTCGGCGGATTGCGAGTCCTCGGCGCCAACCACGGGGGATCCCCAGCCGGGGTTCTGACCGCGGCCCCGGGTGTTCTGACCAACGACTTCTTCGT
Organism: Amycolatopsis sp. La24; assembly: GCF_029087445.1. Classification (NCBI taxonomy): domain Bacteria; kingdom Bacillati; phylum Actinomycetota; class Actinomycetes; order Pseudonocardiales; family Pseudonocardiaceae; genus Amycolatopsis; species Amycolatopsis sp. La24. The sequence goes on along the minus strand of NZ_JARACH010000098.1, from coordinate 7,513 downwards.
CAACCTCCTGGACACGGGAACCGAGTGGGAGCCGCGCGGCGACGGCTACGAAGGCCGCGACCGGGCCACCGGAGAGGCGAAGTGGACGGCGAGCCGGGTCGACCTCGTCTTCGGCGCGAACGCCGAACTGAGGGCGATCGCCGAGGTCTACGCCGGCGACGACGCGCGTGAGAAGTTCGTCCGGGACTTCGCCGCTGCCTGGGCGAAAGTCATGGAACTCGGCCGGTTCGACCCGCGCTGAGGATCCTCTCGTGCTGAGGTCCGTGAAGGGCTCCTTGAGGGAATCTGGTTCCCGCAAGGAGCCCTTCACGACCCTCGCCGCCGATCTGACTCAGGGTTCCCCTCACAGACGTCAGCCGGAGCGGAGCAGCAACGCGGCCCCGTCGATGCTGCGCATCGCCCGTAACGACGCCGCGCGCCGCGCTGCTGAGAAAACCCAATGTGTCCATTGTGGACTGTACCGGTGTGGTCCCGCGCACACGAGCGGTACCAGCCGGCGGGGGAACGGCGCCGATCCGCCCTTCGGTGGCAACGGATATCGGAATTGCTTTCCCCGGCGTAGGGTCGGATTTCGTTACCGGCTCGGGAATTTCCCCGGTCGACCCGGTAATCGATGCGGGTGCTTCGGGAAAGCTGTCAGAAGGTTCACGTGTGCTGACGAGGAGGTGACGTCCGATGACCATTGCCGAAGAGCGAGAAGACCTCTTGGCGGAACTCAGCGGACAGAACAAGGCGACCATCGGAGCCGTGCTCGGCACGGGCTCGGTCGGCAAGGCGACCGAGCGTGCCGACGGCACCATGGAAGCGACCATCCGGATTCCGGAGGACGCGATGCAGTGGGAGCCGGGGATCCTGATCCTGCCGCACGGCGGCGTCCTCGAGCTGACCATCATCAACGACGACAAGAACACGCACGCCTGCCTGCTCCCGAGCAACGGCGACCGGCAGTTCATCGGCCTGCTGAACCACTCCAAGGGCAGCGCGCGGCTCGAACTGGACGGCCCCGGCTGCTACTGGTACGGCTCGCCGGCGGGCAACGACGAGGGCAGGGGCCTGACCGGAGCCATCGTCGTCACCGGCGAGGTGCCGCCGGAAGCCAAACTCGACCGACCCGCCCAGCCGCGGCCGTAACAGGGAGGAACAGCCATGACCCTCGAATACGTCGACGCCGGCCGGGCGTTCAACCACAACAAGCTTTCCAACATGCCGCACAGCGCTCCGGACGTGACGAGCGGCATCAACTACGAGCGCATCCTTCAGGCGCGCAGCGAATCCCAGAACTGGATCACCTATTACGGCGCTTACGACGGCCAGCGGCACAGTCTGCTGGACCAGATCAACGCCGACAACGTCAAGAACCTGAAGGTCGCCTGGATCCACCAGGCGAGCGCCACCGGCGTGATCGCCTCCACCTCGACCTACGCGTTCGAGGCGTGCCCGATCGTCGTCGACGGCGTCATGTTCGTGACCGGCTGGGACGGCTGGCTCTGGGCGCTCGACGCGCGGACCGGCGAGCAGCTGTGGCGCTACAAGCACGCGATTCCGGTCGACGTGACGCTGTGCTGCGCGAACGTCAACCGCGGCTGCGCGGTCGCCAACGGCAAGGTCTACATGGTGACCCAGAACGCCCAGCTGGTGGCTCTCGACGCGACCAACGGCGAGAAGGTCTGGCAGAAGACCATCGGCGACGTGCGCGCCGGCGAGAGCGCTTCGATCGCCCCGCTGGTCATCAAGGACACTCTGATCACCGGTTCCGCCGGCGGCGAGTACGGGGTCCGCGGCCACATCGACTGCTGGGACCTCGAGACCGGCGAACAGCGCTGGCGCACCTACACCGTCCCGAAGCCGGGCGAGCCCGGCTCGGAGACCTGGCCCGCCGACGGCGAGGCATGGCAGCGCGGCGGCGCGAACCACTGGGTCACCGGCACGTTCGACCCTGAGCTGAACCTCTACTACGCGGGCACCGGCAACCCGGCTCCCGACTTCGACGGCGAGGTCCGCGAGGGCGACAACCTCTACACCGACAGCGTGGTCGCGCTGGACGTCGACACCGGCGAGATCAAGTGGCACTACCAGTTCACCCCGCACGACCTGTGGGACTACGACTCCACGATGGAGATGACCCTGTTCGAGCGGGACGGCAAGAAGCTGCTGGCCCACTTCGACAAGAACGGGTACATGTTCGTCCTCGACCGCACCAACGGCGAACTGCAGCACGTCACGCCGTTCGTCGACCGGATCGACTGGGGCGTCATCACCCGCGACGGCAAGGTGACGCCGCGGAAGTACCCGGACAAGGAAGGCGAGCCCTGCCACTTCTTCCCCGGCCCGGCCGGTGCGAAGGAATGGACGCACGCGTCGTACAACCCGGACCACGACCTGTTCTACGTGCCGGTCGCCGACGTGGGCGCCACCGCCACGCGGCGCCGTCGCGAGTTCAAGGAAGGCATGCCCTACTGGGGAGCCGCCGTCGAGGTCGACATCGACAACATGGCCGGTTCGGTCAGCGCGTTCGACTCGCACGGCGAGGAGAAGTGGCGCTACCGGATGGATCTGCCGATGGCCGCGTCGACGCTCAGCACCGCGGGCAACGTGGTGTTCGCGGGCACGCCCGCCGGCGAGTTCATGGCGCTGCACGCCGAGACGGGCGAGAAGCTCTGGAGCTTCCAGTGCGGCAGCGGGCACCACAGCAGCCCGAGCACCTATTCCCTCGACGGCAAGCAGTACATCACGGTGCCGGTCGGCTGGGGCGGCTGGCTCGAAGGCATTGTGCCCGGCATGTCCGGCCAGGGGCACGGCGCCGCGGTGATCACCTTCTCGCTGTGACCGGAGAATCGGTGTCGGCGGGAGGCTCCAGGAAAATTGCCGGGAGTTTCCGTTAGTGCCCGCCCGGTGCTCGAATCGCCCCGACGATTCGAGCACCGGGCGGGCTTTTTTCCCGATAAGCAACGACCGGAAAGGTGAGCTGGAATGAGCCAGTCGTCGACGGCGAAGCCGGAACGCGGAGCCGAACTGCTTTCCTGCTGGAATTGCGGGGAGGATTACCGGCGGGAGGACCGCGCGCGCCATACCGAACCGGTGCGGTGCGGGCCGTGCATCGTGTGCGCCGGAAAGCCGGCGTGCTGCAGTTGCCGTCTCATGTATTGCGTGTGCGAGGTGCACCGGTACCGCGGCTGAAGCGCCTCAGATCGCCAGCGCCCGCCGCACCGCCGGGGTGTTCCGCCGGGAAACCGGCACCATGGTCTGTTCCTGGTCGTCCATGACGAGGAACAGCTCGCCCTTGTAGCGGCGCTCGACCTCGCGGATGCGGCTCAGGTTCACCACGTACTGGCGGTGCACTCGCAGGAAGCCCGCGTCGCCCAGTTCGGTTTCGAGCTTGTCGAGGCCGGGAGAGGCGGAGCGCAGCCGTCCCTGGTCGGTCGACAGCCACACGTCATTGCCGTCCGACTGCGCGAACGAGACTTCCGGAAGCCGCAGCAGCACCATGCGGTTTTCGCGGGTCGCGACCATCCGGTGCGGCTGCGCCCGCTGAGGGCCGTCCTCGCCGGACCGGGGCAAGGGAACGCCTTCCGACGTCCCGAAGGTGACCAGGTTGCCCAGCAGGTGCCCGGACAGGAACACCGGCCGGAAGCTGATCGGCATGGGTTCGGCGGCGAGCCTGGTGAAGATCTGCGTCGAGCCGAGCCAGTCGTGATTGCGCGTCGCCTGTTTCGCGGCGTAGACGGAAGCCTGGATGAATTCCGGCAGTTCCGGTTTCCACCGCACGGCGGGATCGGGGGCGGGCGTCGAGCCGGGAATGCCGAGAAGCACGCTCGCCGTGTCGTCGGCGAGCACCACCCGCCCCGAGGGATCGACTGCCGCGAGCGCCGCGCTCGAGCGCGCCCTGGCTTCGTTGAAGGCGGCCATCAATTGAGCACCGTCGTCTTGGGCTCGGCGGCGCAGAATGCGCTGGGTCATGGTGGCGGCGTTGCTGAGCCAAGCGCCGGCCGCGCCGGGAAGATCGCCGCGCCAGCACGAGATGTTGAGCACCGCGACCGATTCCCTAGTCACCACGTCCCGGATCGCGACTCCGGCGCAGTTCCAGTCGTGGAACGCCTGGCACCAGTGTTCCGCGCCGCGGATCACCACCGGCGCGTAGGACATCAGCGCGGTGCCCATGCCATTCGTCCCGGTGGCGCCCTCGGACCAGCAGAACCACGGCGCCAGGTTGGCCTCGGCGGCGACGGTGCGGGTGGCCGGGTCGCCCCATTGGGCCAGGACCCGTCCGCTCGCGTCGGTGATGGTCACGATGCCGCCGCCCGCGTTGACCTCGTGCGCGAGCGCTGCGGCGCGGAAGCCGAGTTCCGCGATGACGACGTCGCGCTCCAGTGCCTGGTCGACTTCGGCGACGGCGACCGGAGCTTCGGTGAGGAGCGGATCGACCCGGAACTGGTCCCGGCACCGGTGCCAGGAAATCGCGACCTCGGGCCGCACGCCGCGGAGGTCGTCCTCGCCCCGGGCGAAACGTTCCCAGGCCTGGTACACCGTTGCTTCGCCACGGTTGCGTGCTGCCGCGTCGAGCCGGCGTACGTCTGCCATGTGAGACCGCCTTTGGTCCGGTGCAGATCCGAACGGGTGCGGCCCGGGTCGTCCGGGCGCTCACGGAAGCTAAGCTCCGGCTCGGCGCGGCGGCAAGCCGAGCGGGATGACTGCGGGCGAATGCCGGATGAACGGCGGCGGAACGAGGACGACCGGCGGTCGTCCTCGCACCAGCGGCGGCCCGGCCCGGACCGGGCCCGCCTGCCCTACCCTTCGGAGCGCGCGGCGTGCGCTTGACCTGGGCGGCGTCGCACGGAACGATTTTCCGCCGAACGGCCACGAGCCGGGAACATCGTCCCGTATGACGGGAAATCCGGATCGCCCGCCCGCGGCGGGACAACGATCTTGTTTGTCTACAACTTCGTGACTGGGCGACGCGGACATGTCTTGTAATGCCGCGCTACGCCGAGTTACGTTGGTTACCGCTGTCACAGCCCGGCGGTCCCAGGGGACCCCGGTGCTCGAGGCGACGAGGAGGTCGCGATGACCGTGAGCGTGCCGCCGTTGGCGATTGCACCGAGTGAGTCCGGCAGACGCGGCGACCTGGCGGGCGGCTCGCTGGAAACCTCGTCGTCAGCGAGAGAAGTGGCTCAGGCCTGGGAAAGCTTCGCCGCGGGAGAGGACATCGAAACCGGCGTCCGCCCGGAGATCCTGGCGTCGTGGTACCGGTGCCGGGACCGCTACGAGGTGGACCGGACGCTGGACGTCGCGCCGGGCGCACGGGGCGACGACATCCAGCGCCTCGACAACGGCGTCATCTTCACGACGCTCGGCGGCCTCGGCGCGCTGGCCGGTCGTGAAGTGGAGCAGGACGGCGCCGTGGTCACGGTCGCGGACGGCGACGGGCGCGTCCTCGGCGCGTGGGGCGATCCCAGCGCGCGGCGGCGGGCCGAACTGCACAATCTCGCCCCGTGGTCGTCCTGGTCGGAGCAGTGCACCGGCACGAACGGGATGGGCACTTCGCTGGAGGTGTCCGGTCCGGTGACCGTGACCGGGCCGGAACACTGGTGCGAAGCGTTCCACCGGTGGTCCTGCGCGGGCATCTCGATCCGCGACGTGGTGACCGGTTCGCCGGTCGCGTCGATCAACATCTCGCGGTGGAACGCGGCGTTGTCCGAACTGGTGCCCGCGTGGCTGACGAAGGCCGCCGCCTGCGTCGAGCAGGAGATCTACCGGCGCGCCATTTACGAGGCCGACAAAGTGATCTCCGAGTTCAACCGCAAATGCGATCAAGTCGCCGACCCGTTCCTGGCGATGGACCGCGGCGGCAACGTGATCGCGGCGAACGACGAGGCGGTGTCGCTGCTCGGGCTGACTCCCGAAAGCGGTATTTCACCGGGCGCGACCGAACCGGCGAAACGCTGGACCCCGGACATTTCCGGGCTTCCCGAAGTAGTGCGGTGGGCCAAGGAACGCGCGCAGGGGCCGGCTCGCTGGAGCGGCTACGCGTGCCTGCCCGTGAGCCCGGGAGAGGACGCCACCCCGGTGACCCTGCGGCCGGTCCTCGACTCGGACCACGTGGTGGGGATGCTGTGCGTGTTCGGGGTGCGTGAAGGGGAACCGTACGAGGAACGCGCGGAAGCCGCGGTCGGCCCGCTGCCCCGGCGGATCGTCGGGATCCGCAACGAGCGGCTGGTGCTGCTCGCCCCGTCGGAGATCCGCTACGCCGAGGCCGACCGGAACATCGTGTGGCTGAACACGGAACGGGGAAGGATCCAGGCCGCGACCCGGGGACTGGACAACATCGAGCGTTCGCTGCTGTCCTGCGGGTTCAGCCGGGTGCACCGGCGGTTCCTGGTGAACCTGCGCCGGGTGGCCGAGCTGGAACGGGGCATCAAGGGCGAGCTGTTCCTGATCATGGACCCGCGGTCGCACGAGTCGGTTCCCGTGTCGCGGCGGCAGGCTCCCGAATTGCGGAGGATGCTCGGCATCTGAGGTCCGCGGCGGGAGAGGCGATCGGGCGCACGGGAGCGCCCGGCAGCTGAAGCGCGGCGGCGCGGGCGCCCTCGTGCGGAGGATGTCCGGCGGCCGGACTTCGCGGCGGCAGGAACCCGTGCCGCGGAGGACGCCCCGGCAGCCGGGCCGGTCTCGCGGCCGCGGCCTCCTGCCCCGCGGGGCCGCGGCTCAGCGTTTGGCGCTTTCTGCCTGCCTGCGCAGCCCTTCCACGGCGCGGGCCGGGTCGTCGGCCGCGTACACCGCCGAGCCGGCCACAAAGCAGTCGACGCCGGCCTCCGCCGCCTGTTCGATCGTGTCGCCGTTGATGCCGCCGTCGATCTCCACCACCAGGTTCAGGTGCCCGGTGTCGACCAGCCGCCTCGCGGTGCGCGCCTTGTCCAGGACCTCGGCGATGAACTTCTGCCCGCCGAACCCGGGTTCCACCGACATCACCAGCAGGGTGTCGTAGTGCTTGAGCACGTCCAGATACGGCTCCAGCGGGGTGTTCGGCTTGATCGCGAGTCCTGCCCTCGCTCCTGCCGCGTGCACGTTCTTCGCGAGCATGACCGGATCGTTCGCGGCTTCGACGTGCACCGTGACGTTGTAGGAACCCGCTTCCGCGTACCCGATCGCCCACCGGTCCGGGTTTTCGATCATCAGGTGACAGTCCACCGGGATGTCCGTCGTCGCCAGCAGCGACTGCACGACCGGCAGGCCCAAGGTCAGATTCGGCACGAAATGCGCGTCCATGACGTCGACGTGCAGCCAATCCGCACGTCCGTGCACGGCGGCCGCTTCGTCGGCGAGCCGCGCGAAATCGGCGGAGAGGATGGACGGGGCGATCAATGGTTTATTCGACACGAGACAAATCGTAATTTCGGTTCGCCGCCGACGGGCATTGCTTGTGCGTATCGGGGGATTGCTTTTGCGCATGTGGCGCGGTGTTGCCGGAAACGGACCGGCGAGGCGATGGTGGAACGGAGTTCATCGACGACGGCGA
>NZ_JARACH010000097.1:0-23357 GCF_029087445.1 Amycolatopsis sp. La24 | reverse complement strand
AAAACCACGGCGCGGAGGTGCTTGTCAAGGCATCTTTCCCGCCTTGACAAGCACCTCCGCGCCGTAGTCACAATCAGGCTGAGGGGTGGTGGCCCCACTCAGGGCGCAATGTCGCCGCCAGGCGACGAGCCGCGACCCCCCGACGAAGCCGTCCGACCCGTCACCCCAACAACCTCACCGAGGCGGAGACTGCTTCAACACCACAGTCCTCTCCCCCAACGGCGCCCCCAACGGCACCGAAATCACCGGATGCCGCAAATCCATCGTGCACATCTGTCCGGTCTGCGCCTTGGTCTCACTCAAATCAACCACCACCCGCTGCGCAGACTGCTCCACAGCGGACCCGAGCGCATGCCCGCACCCGCCTTCCTCAGCCCGCACCACAAGCACCTTCCCCCCACTGTCCGAATAAACCTCCTTGGGAAACGTCTTAGGCAACGCAGCCCCGTCCACCTGCTTGTCCGGAACCCGCACCGCCCCCGCGGGCGGGTTGAACTGGGGCTTGCCCGGCGACGACGGCGGCGCCGAAGCACTGCCGCTCGGCGGCGCAGTCTCGGTCCCGGACGCTGGTGCGTTCGCCATGCTCGTCGGACTGCCGCACGCGGCTGCCATCGTGAGTACCAGTGCCGCGCCCGCCAGTCGTGTCGTTCCGATCAGCTTCGTCGAGTACCTCATGATCCCTGGACGGACCGACCGCCCCGCCGGGTTGCACCCGATCTTCACGGACCGGGTTTCAGCACCAATTCCCGTCCGCCCAGCGGCGCGGCGAGCCGCACCGGCAGCGAAATCTCCCGGATGTGCATGGGACACATCTGCCCGTGCGGCGCCTTGGTGAGCGTCACCAGCACGACAACCTGAGTCGCCGTCTGCTCCCCCGCCTTCGCGCTGAGCTTGTCGCATCCGCCTTCCTCGGCCTGGATCACCACGACCGAGCCGCCCTCGGCGAGCGTGACGTCGTGCGGATAGCCAGCCGGAAGGGCCGAAGCGTTGATCTGCCCGGCCGCAGGCGCGGTGTCCCCCGGCGGCACGCCCTGCGTCGGACGGCTCTTCGGCGGCGCTGAAACCGGCGGCGGAGACACCGACGGCGAAGAAGACGGCGGCGAGGAAACCGACGTCGAACTAGCTGGCGGCCCCGAGGAAACCGGCGCAGCCACGGTTCCGTTGCCCCCGCACGCCGCGACCGTCAGCAGCAGCGCGCTCGCTCCCACGATTTTCCCTGTAGTCCGCATGCAACGCGGACGGAATCGCGCCCCGGAAGGTTGCATCCGGGCGGGAAACTATTTCACCGGGCCGCAGCCTTCCCCCGCACCAGCCCCAGCAGCACCACCCCGGCCAGTGTCACCACCAGCAACAGCACCGTGCTCGCGGACGCGAGAAACACCTGTCCCCGGTCAGTGAGGGAGAAAATGGTCGCCGGGAGCGTCCGCCAGTCGGGCGGGTACAGCATCATCGTCGCGCCCAATTCGCCCATCGACATCGCCAGCGCCAAACCGGCCGAAGCCGACATCGCGGGCAGCAGCACCGGCAACCGCACGCGCACCAGCACCCGCAACGGACGCGCGCCGAGGCTCGCCGCGGCCTGCGCGAGCAGCGGATCAACGCGTTGCAGCGCGGCCGAAACCGTGCTGTACGCGAAGGGCAGCAGGATCATCAAGTGTCCGGCGAGGACGATCCAGCGCGTGCCGTTGAACGCCACCGGCGGACGGCTGAACGCCACCAGCAACGCGAGCCCCAGCACCACCGACGGCACCGCGATCGGGAGGTGGAACAGCGAATCCGCGATCCGGCGCAGCCGCGGCGGCGCGTGGTCGACGGCCAGCGCGGCCCAGGTGCCGAGCACCACCGAGACCAGTGACGTGATCACCCCGGTCTGCACGCTCACCGACAAGCTCGCGAACGTCTCGCCGGACAGCGCGTCGGCGTAATGCGCCCCGGTGAGTCCGCTGGGCAGCACACCGGTCCAACTACCGGCGAACGACGCCAGCACGATCATCACCAGCGGCGCGGCCACCACCCCGAGGAAAACCACGCCGAACACCAGCCACACCAGCAACCGGCTACGCCGCGTCCACAGCAGCACGACGGCCCCCTCCCCTGACGACTCGCCGGTAAACCGTGTAGAGCACCAGCGACAGCACCACGTTCACCACCGCGACCACGGACGCGGCCGGGAAGTCGAACGTGACGATTCCCTTGCCGTACACCAGCATCGGCAACGTCGAGACGCCCTTGGCGCCGAGGAACAGCACAATGCCGAATTCGTTCATCGTCAACAGCAGCACCAGACACGCACCGGACGCGAGCGACGGCACCGCTTCCGGCAGCACCACGCGCCACAGCACCCGGCCTGGCCGCGCGCCGAGGCTCGCCGCGACGTCCAGTTGGGCCGACGGAACCTGGCTGAACGCAGCAAGCGCGGGCCGCATCACGAACGGCGTGTAGAAGGTGATCTCGGCGAGCAGGACGCCCCACGGCGAGTACAGAAACCCGGCGGTGCCGAAGACTCCCGCGCCGCCGTAGAGGAAGGTGAAGGCCAGCGCGATCAGGAACGACGGGAACGCCAGCACCGTGTCCACGAGGCGGGCGAGCAGCGTCGCCCCGGGAAACGGGACGAACGCGACAACCAACGCGAGAAATCCGCCGAGCAACACGCAACCGACGGTGGAACCCAAGGCCAGCAACACCGTCTGCCACACCGCGCGGCCGAATTCCGGCGACGACAGCACTTGCGTCCACACCGAAAGCCCGAAACTGCCGTCCTGCGCGGTGAACGACTGCAGGATCACCAGCACCAGCGGATAGCCGAAGAACCCGGCGACCACGATCGCGGGCAGAAGCAGCCAGCCGATCCGGTACCGGCGGGGCCGCGTGCTGCGGCGAGCTGGGGCGACCGCGGCGGTGCCGAGGGCGAGGCCGGTCATCCGCCCACCCCCACCAACGGGCAACCGTCCGGAATGGACACCCCGACCCGGTCGCCGACCGCGGGCAGCACCGGACTGTCCGGCACCTCGGCGCGGATGTCGCACACCTCGTCGGTGAGCCGCAGGTCGAGCCGGTATCCGGAGCCGCGCCACTGCACGCCGCGCACCAGTGCGGGGAAGGTGCCCGGTCCGGGTTCGCCGACCGAAATCCGGTGCGGACGCACGCCGAGCGCCACCGGCCGCTCCGGTTGAAGCGTGCCGGACGGTTCGGCGGACAGCTCGCGTCCGGCCAGCCGGACCGTCGCGACGGTCCCGTCCGCGCGCACCAGTTCGACCGGGATCAAGTTCGCCGCGCCGAGGAAGCTCGCGGTGAACTCGGTCGCCGGACGGCGGTAAAGCTGTTCGCATGGACCGAGTTCGACCAGCCGGGAGTCGCGCAGCACCGCGATCCGGTCGGCGAGCGCGAGCGCTTCGCTCTGATCGTGGGTGACGTAGATCAGCGTCGTGTCCGGCAGTTCGGCCCGCAGCCGCAGCAGTTCCGCGACCATGTCCTCACGCAGCGCGGCGTCCAATGCGGACAGTGGCTCGTCGAGCAACAGCACGTTGGGCCGGATCGCGAGCGCCCGCGCCAGCGCGACCCGCTGCTGCTGCCCGCCGGACAGCTCACGGGGATACCGGCGCGCGTACTCGCTCATCCCGACCAGTTCCAGCACCTCGCCGACGCGCTTCGCGACGTCCGCCCGGCGCATCTTCCGCGCCTTCAGTCCAAACGCGACATTGTCGGCGACCCGCTGGTGCGGGAACAGCGCGTAGCTCTGCACCACCACGCCGAGACCGCGCCGATGCGGCGGCAGATCGGTGACGTCCTGGCCGTCGAGCAGCACCCGTCCGGCACTCGGCCGAAGGAACCCTGCCAGCGCCTTGAGCGCGGTCGACTTGCCGGATCCGGACGGTCCCAGCAGCGCGAGGGTTTCGCCGCGCGCTACCGAGAGATCCAGCGGGGCAAGCGCTTGCGTCGCTCCGAAGTGGACGGATACGCCGCGGAACTCTACTGCCGGAGTCACTGCCCGGTGGCCTTCCGGTACGCGGCGAGGTCGGCGTCGAGACGGCCGAGGACGGAGTTCCAGTCCGGGGTCCAAATGTCCACTCCGGACATCGCGGCGGTGATCTTCTCCGCCTTCGGGCCCTGCGGCTTGACGTCGGAGCGGGCCGGGATGCCGTACGCGTCGCTGGCCTTCGCCTGGGTTTCCGGGGAGAACAGGAAGTCGAGCAGCTTGCGCGCGTTGTCCGCGTGCGGCGCGTTGTTGACCAGACCGGCGAAGTACGGCAGCGCGAAGGTGGACCGCTTGCCCTGCCCGTCAGCCGGGAAGAACACCGAGAACCCGCCGCTCTTGTCGATCTCGGCGAGGTTCATCTGCAGGTCTCCGTTGGCGACCAGGATCTCGCCCTTCGCGACCTTCGGCTGCAGCTTGCCGGTGGACGACGACGGCCCGACATTGTTCGCCTGCAAGCGGCCGAGGTAATCGAGCGCGCCCTGGTCGCCGAACACATGCTGGGCCTGCAGCAGCACCGCGGTGCCGTCGCCCGCTTCGCCCGGCGTCGAGTACTGGAGCTTGCCCTTGTACTTCGGGTCGAGAAGGTCGTTCCAGGTCTTCGGGGTGGGGTTTGCCTGCTGCGGGTTGTAGATGAAGCTCAGGTAGTTGTTCATCATCGCGTAGTAGCGGCCCTGCGGGTCCTTCTGCGCGGTTGGAACCTGGTCGACGCCCTTCGGCGCGGACGCCGCGAGCAGGCCTTCCTTCGCCGCCTGCTGGACGAACGGCGGGAGCGTCACGAGTACGTCGGCCTGAGTGTTGGCCTTTTCCTTGCCCACGCGCGAAACGACCTCGGCGGAACCGGCGGTGACGGCCTGGACGGTGATCCCGGTCTGCTGCTTGAACTCGGCGAACCGGGCGTTGTACCAGTCCTCGAGCCCGTCCGCGGTGTACACGGTGACGGTCTGGTCGCCGGACGCGCCGCCCGCCGTGCCGCCGCACGCGGACAGCAGGCCGGCGAGGGCCGCGACGAGAGCGACGACGGTCGCTTTCCGGATTCTCATGACTGGGTGGCTCCTTCGAGTACGGCGGGGAGGGCGGAGACGGAGTCGAGAACGTGGGTCGCGCCTGCTGCTTCCAGGTCGGCGCGGTTGCTGGCGCCGGTGAGCACTCCGGCGGCGATTCCGGCGCCGGCGGCGAGACCGGTGCGGACATCGGTGGGGGTGTCGCCGACCACCGCGATGTTGCGGACGTCGGTGACCTGCAGTTTCAGCGCGACGGCGAGGATCAGGTCGGGATACGGCCGGCCGCGTACGCCGTCGCCGGGAGCGAGCGCGAGGTCGGCGAGGTCGTGCCAGCCGAGCGCATCCAGCAGCGCGCGCTGCGTCGTGGGCGCGAATCCGGTGGTCAACGCGACCCGCATGCCGTTCTCCCGCAGGCCGCGGATGGTTTCCTCGGCACCGGGGATCGGCTTGCACTCCCCGGCCGCGACCAGCCGTCCGTACGAGCCCTCGAATTCGGCGTTCGCGCGCTGGGCGAGATCTTCGTCGCCGAGCAGCGCGCGGAATACGGTGATCTTCGACTGTCCCATGGTTTCCCGGACGTAGTCGAGCATTCCGGCGTATCGATCGTCCTCTTCGGACACTCCGGCGGCGGCGATCGCCGCGGTAAAAGCGCGTTCGACGAGTCCGTCGTCCGCGACGGTGGTTCCGGCCATGTCGAGCACGACGAGTTCGGTGGTCACCAGTCCAGCTCCTTTGCGGTGTCTTCGGCGATTGCGGGCGAGCAGGTCATTCCCCGGCCGCCAGGACCGGTGACGAGGAAAGCGTTGCCGGACAACCGTTCCCGGTGCACCACCGCGGCCGAGTCGGTTGCCTGCGCGTAGACGCCTGCCCAACGGCGGCGGATTCGCGGCAGCGGACGGCCGAGCAGGGCGCCCGCCACTTCGGCGAGGTGTTCGTACGGGTCTTCGGTGACGTCGAAGGAGAACGGCTGCGCGTACTCGTGCGTGTCGCCGATGGTGAGCGAGCCGTCGCGACGCTGCACCATCAGCAGCTGCATCGCGTTCTGCGCGGCGATTTCGCCCTGCGGCTGGCCTTCGTTCATCGCGTCGAGCGCGGCGCCGCGGTAGGCCGGGTAGTACCGGAAGCTGTCGCCGTCCGCGACGCTGGTGGGCAACGGCTCGTCGAGCGGTTCGGTCTGCGCCATCTGCAACCGGACCCGCCGCACCGGGATCTCGCCCGCGATCTCGCGGACCAGCCCGCCGAGCCACGCGCCGGTGCAGAACACCACGACGTCGCCTTCGTGGCGCTCGCCGTGATCGTCCACGACGCCGTTTTCGGTCAGGTTCCGCACCTCGCGGCCCGGCAGCCACTGGTAACGCCCGCTCGCTTTGAGCGCTTCACGGAGCGCAGGCTGCGCGGTCCGCGGTTCGACCGCCGCGTCGCGCTCGCACCACAGCGCGCCGGAGAAGTTGCCGCGCAGAGCCGGGTTCAGCGCCCGGGTTTCCTTCGCGTCGAGCAGCTTGAAGCCGCGCTCCGCCGCCTCCGGCCCGGCGACGACCTCCTGCGCGACGGCCAGCTCGGCGTCGGTCCGGACGACCGTCAGCGAGCCGTTGGGCCGGAAGCCCAGCGCGGGCACGCGTTCGCCGATCCGCTCCCACAGTTCCCGGGCGCGCACCGCCGTCTCCAGCTCCGGACCGGCGGCCCGCCCGCCGACCCAGACCAGCCCGAAGTTGCGGACGGACGCTCCGCGCGCCTCCGGCTCGCGTTCGAGCTGAAGGACTTCGTGGCCGCGTTCCACGGCCTGCCAGGCGTGCTGGGTGCCGAGCACGCCGCCGCCAACGATGAGGATTCGCACGGCCGCAACAGTCGCCGCCCGCGCTCAACGGAGCCTGTCGGCACGGGGAACGCCAGGTGAAGCAGCCTCGAATATTGGACCGGATGAGTTACCGTTCCGTTATCTTCAGAGCCGGCCGACTGCGACGAACACGCAGACCGCCAGGATCACGACATTCGCCGCGACGTTGCGGTACTCCTTCGGGCGGTGTTCCGTGACCGCCAGCCGCGCGTGCCCCGCCATGGCCCCGATCATCACCACGGCCAGGCCGGCCGCCGCCCACCCGGTGAGCACCGGGGCGATCCCGGTCAGCCGGGGCAGGAGCAGACCGGCCGCCGCGAGGAGTTCGCAGATCGCGGTGAAGCGCACGACCGGCATCGGATAGGCCGCCACCCCGGTTTGCCCCGTTTCGAGCAGCCGCTCGCGCGACATCGCCGACTTCAGCACGCCGGACAAAGCGAAGAGCAAGGCGAGAGCCGCCTGCGCGGTCCACAATGCGATGTCCATGGTTGTCCCTCCGTTCGATGCGAAGGGAACGAACCGGCGGCGCGGACTGTGACAGCTACTCGACGCGGCTCAGTCGCGTGACGAAACTTAGCCGGTCCCCGCGGTAAAGCGACCGGACCCGCTCGAACGGCTCGCCGTCCGGGCCCCACGACACGCGGTGCATCAGCAGCATCGGCAGCGCCGGGTTCGTGCCGATGAGCAGCGCCTCGCGCGGCGTCGCGAGGACGGTCTCCACACGTTCCTCGGCCCCGTCGAAGACGACGCCCAGTTCGTCGCGCAGGTACGCGTACAGCGACTGCTCCGGGTCGAAATCCTCCGGCAGCGTCGGGAACCTGTCGGCGCGGAGGAAGGTCGATTCGAGGCCGACGCGTTCGTCGTCGGCCAGCAGGACGCGTTCCAGGTGGATCACCTCGGCGGCCGGTTCGATCCGCAGGTCGGCGGCCAGTCCGGTGCCCGCGGCGCGGCGTTCGAGCGTGATCACCGTGCGCCCGGGCCGGATTCCTTGGCGGCGCAGGCCTTCGGTGTAGCTGACGAGCGCGAGCGGCTGGACCAGCTTCGGCGCGGCGACATACGTGCCGCTCCCCTGCCGTCGCGACAGCCTGCCTTCGAGGACCAACTCGCCGACCGCCTGCCGGACCGTCGCGCGGGATACCTCGAACCGTTCGCACAGTTCGCGTTCCGTGGGCAGCGCGCTCCCCTCGCCCAGCTCGGCGATGACGGCCAGCAGCTCGACCTTCACCGCGTAGTAGCGCGGCACGCGGCCGTGATCCGGGATGCCGTCGCGGACCGGTCCGTCGGCGGACAGGCGGGACAGCGGCGAAGACGTGGGCATGAGACCCGAGCCTATGCCAGACGCGCGGCGCGTGGTTCGCTGTCTCGCGAACTGACCCCACGGAAGGACCCCGCAATGCCTTTGGCCCGCCGGTTAGGCCTCGCCGATGCCGTATTCATCGGACTCGGTTCGATGATCGGCGCAGGCGTTTTCGCCGCGTTCGCCCCGGCCGCGCGCGCCGCGGGCGCGGGATTGCTGCCCGCGCTCGCTGTGGCCGCGCTAGTCGCCTACTGCAACTCGACTTCTTCCGCCCGGCTTGCCGCGCTGTATCCGGAATCCGGTGGCACGTATGTGTACGGACGCGCTCGCCTGGGTGAATTTTGGGGATACTTAGCGGGTTGGGGCTTCGTCGCCGGGAAAACGGCGAGCTGCGCGGCCATGACGCTGACCGTCGTCGCTTACGCCGCGCCCGGGCTCGGGCAGCCCTGGCGGAGCATTCTCGCGGTCGGCGTGATCGGTTTGGTCACCGGCGTGAACTATCTCGGCGTGCACCGGTCCGCTTTGGCTACCCGGGTGATCGTGTGCATCACCCTTCTCGTGCTTGCCTTGGTCGCGGTTTTCGGATTTTCCGGCCCGCACGTTTCGCCGTGGACTCCGTTTCACGGCGGCGGAGTGCTCGAGGCCGCCGGATTGCTGTTCTTCGCATTCGCCGGTTACGCCCGGCTGGCCACACTGGGCGAGGAAGTCCGCGATCCCGCCCGCACGATTCCGCGGGCCATTCCGCTCGCTTTGGGACTGACGCTCGTGGTGTACGCCGTGGTGGCGGTGGTGCTGCTGGTGTCGTTGGGGCCGGACGGGATCGGCGCGAGTCCCGATCCGCTCGCTTCGGCCGTGCCGTCGCTGTCGCTCGTGGTTCGTGTCGGTGCCGTGGTGGCCGCGTTGGGATCGTTGCTGGCGCTGGTGCTGGGCGTTTCGCGGACGACGCTCGCGATGGCGCGGGACGGGCATCTGCCTCGGTTCTTGGCTGCGGTGCATCCTCGGTTTTCGGTGCCGCACCGGGCTGAATTGGCGGTGGGCGTGGTGGTCGCGGTACTGGCGACGACGACGGATTTGCGTGGTGCGATTGGGTTTTCTTCCTTCGCGGTGCTGGCTTATTACGCCGTGGCGAACGCTTCGGCGTTGACGCTGCGCCGGGACGAGGGAGCCGCGCCGAAGGTGGTCGCGGCCGGCGGGCTGGCGGGGTGCGCGGTGCTGGCGTTCAGTTTGCCGGTCGCTTCGGTGATCAGCGGGTGTTTGGTGCTGGGGCTGGGCGTCGTGGCGTACTTGGTGCGCCGCCGAGGGGTTGCGCGCTGAGTTTTGGCTTTCTCGCACGGGATTCCGGCCCGTACGCGGCAGGCGGTGCACGAAAGTCCCCCTCGCTCCGTCTCCGGCGGGTTACTCCGATTCTCACGCATCCCCAGGTCAAGGCTGCTTTTTCGCGTCGTCTGCGGCGGCGAAATCTGCCGGATCCGGTGAAGAATCCGAAAGATCCGAAGAAAGTTGGTTGTCCACTTACCGCCGCTCTGGTGTAGTCGATTCGTCACGCACGACACCTCCCCGCCCCCGGGAGCGGAAGCTCCACTGTGGACACCGGAAGGACAATCCCCTTGGCCGACAAGCGAAACTTCAGCATGCTCACGCGAGTACTGGCAGGCGCGGCAGCACTAGCGGCCGCCGCCGGACTGGCGACGCCCGCCGTCGCGTCGACGCCGCCGTCGCCGGGTGCGGAGCCTCAGGTCGTCGGCGGGACCCGCGCCGACCAAGGGGAATTCCCGTGGATGGTCCGGCTTTCGATGGGCTGCGGCGGCGCGCTGTACACCGACCAGATCGTGCTGACCGCCGCGCACTGCGTCGACCGCACCGGAGCGGACTCGTCGATCACCGCGACGCTCGGCGTGGTCGATCTGCAGAGCTCGAGCGCGAAGAAGGTGCGCTCGACCTACGTCTACCGCTCCCCGACGTACGACTCCACCGGCGGCGACTGGGCGTTGATCAAGCTGGCGAGCCCGGTGAGCGGAATCCCGACGCTGCCGATCGCGAAGAACGCCGACAACAACTCCGGCACCTTCACCATCGCCGGCTGGGGCGCGGCCCAGGAAGGCGGCGCGCAGCAGCGCTACCTGCTGAAGGCCGAGGTCCCCTTCGTGGACGACTCGACGTGCCAGTCCCAGGGCGGCGACTACGCCGACCTGAAGCCGGACGCGGAACTGTGCGCGGGCAAGCTGGACACCGGCGGAGTCGACACCTGCCAGGGCGACTCCGGCGGCCCGATGTTCCGCCGCGACGGAGCGGGCGAATGGATCCAGGTGGGCATCGTCAGCTGGGGCGACGGCTGCGCCAGGGCCCACGCACCCGGCGTGTACACCGAGGTGAGCACGTTCGCCTCCGACATCGCCGCGGCGGCCGGGAAGATCTGACCCCTGCGCCGACGAGCCGGGCGCGGGACTCCGCTGGGGTTCCGCGCCTGGCTTGCGCGGCGTTGTGCCGGGCAAGCCGCAGAAGCGGAGAGGCCTGGACTGCTGCTGGAAGGCGTGGCTCGCGAACCTCCGTCTGAGACAAAGGCTGCGACGCGACCCTGGCAACCCGCCCGGATTCGCCAAGTTCCGCGCCGCCGCGCCGGAATCAACCCCGCCACCAGAACCCGCGAAACCTAACCCGCCGGAAGCCCCGCTCCCCGCTCCTCCAGCACCCCCCGCAGCTCGGCGAGCACGGCGACGACATCCGCGACCCGGTCCTCCCCCACCACCGAGCCGATCAGCAGCTCGAGCTGGTCCTGGAACGTCTTCTCCATCGCCTCGGCCAGCTCGCGTCCGGCGGGGGTCAGCTCGAGGAGCGACGACCGGCGGTCCTCCGGGTTCGGCACCCGGCGCACCCATCCACGTGCTTCGAGCCGGTCGACGCTCTTGCTGGTCGCCCCGATCCCGACGGCGAAGTTCACCGCGAGGTCCGCGACCCGCGACCGCGGATGCCGTCCCAGGTACTGCAGGAATTCGAACTGCGACGCGCCGATGCCGTGCTCGGCCTTGAGGCCGTCCGTCAGCGCGTTGTAGATCCGGGTCTCGCAGCGCACGAGATGGTCGAAGAACTGCTCGTTTGCCGAAGTACCTGCCATGGCATATAGTCTAACATTAGATGCCTTGGCATATACTTCCACGGAATCCTGAGGGGACCCCATGAGCAGGGAACAGCGCCGCGCGGTGGACGAGAAGCTGCGGAACGCACCGGAGCGGCCCGAAGCGACTTCGATCGATCAGATGCGGGCCGGGTTCGCCGCGTTCATGAGCCAGTACCCCGTGCCGGCCGAACATCGCGAAACTCCGGTCACGCTCGCCGGGAGACCGGCCGTCCTCGTCGAACCTCCGGGCACGCCGCGGCCGGGCACGATCCTGTACTTCCACGGCGGATCGTTCGCGCTGGGTTCGCCGCACACCGCGATGGGGCTGACCGCGAACCTGGTCCTGCGCACCGGAATCCGCGCGCTGTCGCTGGATTACCAGCTCGCGCCCGAGCACCCGTTCCCGGCCGGGATCGAAGACTGCCTCGCCGCCTACCGCAGCCTCCTGGAAGACAACGACCCGTCCTCGATCGTCTTCGCCGGCGACTCCGCGGGCGGCGGCCTCTCCGTCACCACCACCCTCGCCGCACGCGACGCGGGGCTGCCGATGCCCGCCGGGATCGTCGCGTTCTCAGCGGGACTCGACCACACGCATTCCGGAGCGTCCATGGTGGACAAGGAAGCCGCCGACCCCTTCTTCACCAGGGAAAGCTTGCGCAAGACCGGCAAGCTGTACTTGGCAGGCGCGGACCCGGCCCAGCCGCTCCTCGCCCCGGCGGTCCACGCCGACTTGACCGGCTTCCCGCCGCTCCTGCTGCAGGTCGGCACGAACGAGGTCCTGCTGGACGACTCGGTCCGGCTGGCAGAACGCGCCCGCGAGGCGGACGTCGACGTGATCCTCGACATCACCGCCGACGTCCCGCACGTCTTCCAAACCTTCACCGACACCCTCGACGAAGCAGGGCAAGCCCTCGACCGGGCCGCCCTCTTCGTCAAGCAGCGCCTGCGGTAATCCGAAACATCGTCAAAACCTGCGCGCCGCTCAGTGTGAACATCCGACTTGGTTGGTCCCCTCTCGCGCCATAGGATCCGCTTGGGGTGAGGGGGGGGGTATCACGGTGAGCGAACCAGACGTCCGTTTCCCGAAGGGGAGCTTCCTGGCGGGACTGCCGCCCAGGACCCGGTCGGCATTCCTTGAACTCGGCACCGCGCGAGAATTCACGCCCGGAACCGTGCTCGTCCGGGAAGGCGATCCGACCACTCACGTCTGTCTCCTGCTCGACGGCTGTGTGAAGGTCACGGGGACGACACCCGAAGGCGAGCTGGCTCTCCTCGCGATCCGGGTCGGCGGGGACCTGGTCGGCGAACTCGCCGCGATGGACAGTCAGCCGAGGACTGCGACGGTGACCGCGGCAGGGCGAGTCCGGGCGCGGATCTTCTCCCAGGCGGAGTTCCGCCGGTTCCTCAGCCAGGTCCCCGAAGCCGCACTCGCCGTGACGACCAACGTGGGGGCGAAACTGCGCTGGGCCACCCGCCGCCGCATCGACTTCGGCAGCCGGGAGGTCCGGATCCGGCTGGCGCGAGTATTGATCGAGCTGTCGTTGTCATACGGGATCCCAGCAGGTGAAGATCTCGAACTCGGCGTATCGCTGACCCAACCTGAACTTGCGGCGCTCGTCGGCGCCGCCGAGCCGACCGTCCATCGCGCGCTGGCTCAGCTCCGCCGGGAAAACGTCGTCGAGACCGGGTACCGCCGGCTGCGTATTCGCGACCGGTCCCGGCTCGCCGCCCTCGCCGAAGGTTGATCGGCAAGTCACCCCAGCGCGGCGAGCAGCAGAAGGCCAGGACCGCTTGCCAGCAGGACGCAAATCCCGGCCAACGCACACCGAACGTGCCGGTGTTTGCGCATCGCCAACCTCGCCAGCAACAGAGCCAGGTCTCCTGCCTGAGTTCTTTGATCGCGGACGGAACGCGGTCTTGCCTCGACTGCGCCGACAGCCACGCTGGGAAACGCAAACTGATTGTCGGGAGCCGGGGAGCCCGTTCTCGGCCAGATGGCCTGGACAAGGTGTACCGCGGAAAAAACGTAAGCCGCCGCGAAGCACACCAAGACGGCTGTCACAACGAACCGAGATACCGCGGGCGGATGAGCGGTGCCGAGCAAGCCGAGCTGGGCAGTCGCCATCGCGGTGATCATCGCGAGCACGGACACCAGCGTCCGAGCCTTGTCGTCGGCGTGCTGCACCGCGCCCTGAAACGACGACACTGTCGTCAGCACGATGTCGAGTTCTGCTTCTGCCCGCCCGGACAAGCCCGCCGGGACCTTCCTCCGGGAATGTCTCATCGTTGCACTCCTCACGGTTTTCCCGATCATCCCGTTCGTCTGGAGCGGAGACCCCGTCGTGCGGCGGCTTTCCGGCCGAATCCCGTCTTGCGACGAGGTCCTGACCGGCTTACCGCGACGACCGTGGAGACGTTGACCGGCACCCGTCCGGGCGAGCGCCCGGCCGGTTCGGCGAAGGAGTGGCGCTGAACGATCAGTCTTGGCCCGCCGACAGCCTGCTCGGCCGGATGTCCACCCGGACCAGGGAGGGCATTCTCGAGCTCGGCACCACCGTGACTTATCGCGCCCGGCAGCAGATATTCCGGCAGGGCGAGGAAAGCCATCGCGTTCTGCTGCTGCTCGACGGACTGACGAAAATCGTCGTCCACACGGAACTCGGCAGGCCGGTCGTCCTGGCCCTGCGGGGCCGCGGGGACCTGCTCGGCGAACTGCTTGAGCGCCGGCATCCGACGAACGTGGTGGCCTGTACTCCCGTCCTCGCGAGATCGATCAGCGGCGCGCATCTGCAGGACTTCTTCCAGCGCAATCCGGACGGCTGGGCGGCCATGGCGGGCCGGCTGAACGCGCAATTGCACGCGTCCGACGCCCGCCGCGCGGAATTCATCGCGTACCCCGCGTCGGCTCGGGTCAGCCAAGCCCTCGCCGAAATCGCCGCTGCGCACGGAGTGCGCACTCCGGACGGGTGGGAGCTGCAGGCGGCGTTGACTCAGCCTGAAATCGCGTCGCTGGCCGGGGTCGCGCTCGCCACGTGCGAGAAAGCTCTGCGCAGACTGCGTCGATCCGGTCTGGTCCGACGGAGATCCCGACGGATCGTGGTCGGCGATCTGGCCCGGTTGACCCGATTCGGACTACTCGAACGCCAGAACCCGTCTCAATACGGGATCTGCGACCCCGATGTGCCGCACAGTTGAGAACTCAGAGTCATAGGACTGGCTCGCTGAGCGCGGTCAAGGAGGACAGTTGCCGGACAACAGGGAATTCTCGAGGGTGTTGTTCGTCGCCGTCGATGCATGGCAGTACGGCGGCCGCGACGGGCGTCAGCAGGCAGAGCTCCAGGAAGTTCTTGCCTCAGCGGTGAACTCGGCCGCGGAAGCCGCCGGCCTCGACCCGGCGGCATGGGAAAGGCAAGACAGCGGCGACGGCTTCCTGGCGCTCGTCCACGACAGCAAAGCCGAACTGGCCCTCGTCGACCCGTTCGTACGGGAGCTGGACGCCCGGCTCTCACGTTTCAACTCGTCTCGGCGGTCGGAAAACCGGCTCCGGCTCCGGCTGGCGATCCATCACGGCAGCGCGATGCCCGCGGCCTGCGGCTACGCCTCACAGGGTCCCGTCGTGGTGGGCCGCCTCCTCGACGCGGCTCCTGTTCGAGCCGCGCTGGAGGCCGTTCCCGACGCGAACCTGGTCCAAGTCGTCTCGGAGACCATCTACCGCGACTCAGTGAGGCAACTGTTCACCGACCTGTCTCCCGATGACTTCACCGAGGTCGTCGTCGACACACCGGACAAAGGATTTCGAGCCACGGCGTGGGTCCGGGTTCCTGGAGCCAGCGCCGATCAGCTGTCCAGATTGACCAGTCCTCAGGCACTCGCCGTCTGCGTTCGACGGCCCGACGCTCCCGCCGCTCTCGCGGATTCGATTCGCCGCGCGGCGCTCGCTTCTTTCGACGCCGCCGGGATCTCCGACGTCGAGAAGATCTCCGGCGGAGGCAACGACTTCATCGTCCCGCTTTCGGCACCAGCCACGGGAGGTATTGTGCTCGGGGTCTGGGTGGACCGCTTGACGCAAGCGCTCGCCGACGCCGGGAGCCCCGCGGTATCCGTCGGAATCGCACTCGACAACGACCTCGCCACCGCACGACAGTTGGCTTGCGGCGAAGCTGCTACCGCGATTCTCACCGGAGTCGCGGACACGCACGCAGTACTGGTCATGACCGGCGTGGTGCACCAGCGGTTCGTCGTCGGGTCGTCGGCTCGAATGGTGGCCCCGGAAAGCTTCCGCAAAGTCGGCACCGAGCCGGATTCATGGCTCCGAGTCCACGGCTACGCCGTCCCTCCTGAGCCGCGCGCGGACCGGCCGTCGCCCGTGCCCGCGTGGGTACCGGCCGCCACGCCGCACAGCGGGCCGGTCTCCAACATCGGTCAAGCCACCATTCACGGGGACCACATCACCGGGACGGTCTACCGGTACGGGCGGATGGGATGACTGACGACAACGCCGCGCCCCAGCCAGCGTCGGAACCAGCCACCCCGCCCGGCACCGACAAGCCGCCTTCCGCGGCGACGCCGAATACCGGCTCGGATGACGAGAAACACCTCTCGAATGAGAACGGGCGAGAGGTGAACGACGCTCTCTTCGCCGGAGAGAAATTTCTCGAGCCCGATAACACGCGGCGCGGACCGACCTCGACCATCCGCACCGCCACGATCGGCACCATGCATGTCGGCGACCGATACGACATCGTCGTCGGGCAGAAGGTGGCCCACACAGTCGGCGCTGTGCCGGAGGAGTTGCTCCGCTGGGTCAGGCAACGGTACGTCACCGTGGAGTCCTACCGGGACCTGCGCGAAACGCTTGAAACACGGCGCGTGCTGCTGCTGCGCGGCCAGCCGGGAACCGGCCGGGTCACCACCGCGCTGCACCTGCTCGACGAGCTCGTGCCGGGCCGCGTTTTCCGGTGGGAATGCGGCAAGACCGCGAAATCGCTGACCAACGGCAGCTTCGCGAAGGACGACGCCGGTTATCTGGTGGAGCTGCCCGCCAGGGTCAGCGGCGGACTGACCGAGACGATCCTCGACCAGCTCCGGAGCAAACTCGACGAATCCCGGTCCTACTGCGTGCTCGTCGCCGCCGGAGATCCGCGGCATGCCCGCTCGTTCGGGGGATACGCCGTCGGCTATCAGGCACCTGATTCTGCTGACCTCCTGCGGAATCACATCCGGCACGAGACAGTTTCAGACGATCCGGCCGACCTCGAGGAGAAGCTGCTTCGGCTGTGCCGGAAGGCCTGGGTGTCGGCCGCGCTCGGGCCGTGTCCGACCCCGTCCGAGTCGGTCTGGATGGCGAGGCTCCTCACCCAGCACGCACGGGGGATCATTCCCGAGGAGAAGGTGCGAGAGGGCGGCCGGCAAGCCGTGGACATCCAGGTCGCTGAATGGTTCGGCGACCTGGTCGGGCTCGGACCCGGCACGGAGCTCAAGGAAGCGCTGCGGCTCGCCGCCTTCCGGATCGCGCTGGCGGTGCTCAACGGGACGCCCTACTCATTGGTGGCCGAAGCCGCCGACCTGTTGAGCCTGCGCTTCGCTGCTGGCGGAGAGGATCCGAAGGACAAGCCGCAAGAGGATCTGTCGCTGTTCGCTGACGATCCGGCAAGCCGGCTGCCCGCGCTGCGTGCGAAGGTCGTCGAAGGCTGCGCGACCTTCCGGCACGAGCTGATTCCCATGGAAATGCTGGAGTTCGAGGATCCGCGCTACCCGAAGGCGATCCTCAACCATGTCTGGCAGCACCACCACCGGCTCCGGAACGCGCTCGGCCCCTGGCTGCAGGAACTCGGCAAAGACAGGCGGACGATGGTGTGGGTCCGCGCTGCCCAGGTCGTCGGTTATCTCGGCAGGCTCGATTTCGTCGACGTGTTCACGAAAATGATCGCGCCGGACTCCGAATCGGGCGAGGAGTTCGGCTGGAAGTCGGTCCGGCGCCGTTCGGCAGCCATCGCGTTGGATCAAGCCGCGCGCGACGAAAGCGTAGAACCCGCAGTCCTCGAACGGCTCCGGCACTGGCGCCGTCACGGGACTCTGGAGCAACGACAGACGACCGCGATAGCTTACGGCTACGCCCTGGGGCGCAAACGGATCGCCACCGCACTTGAGGAACTTCGGGTACTGGGCACTCCGTCGGAACGTGCCAAGCCGTTCGCCTCGGGCGGCGAACAGGAGATCGTCTGGACGGCAGGCTACAGCGTGGCCAAACTGTTCGCGTTCGGGATGGTCTCGGAAGTCCTGGACCATCTCCGGATATGGCTGGCCAGCAGTCGCAGCAGCCTCCGGCGGCTCGCGCTGATCAGCATCGAACATCTCGCCAACTTCTATGCCTACGAACTCGATCACCTGTCCGTGTCGCTCGGGGACGACCGCCCGGCCCTGCCGCCCGGCTCGGAACGGTGGCCGCTGCTTCCCGCGTTGTGCGCGGAGAACGCCGACCTCGCCCGGCGGGTTGCCGAACTGCTCGGAAAAGCCTTGAGGTCCCGCGAAAGCGACTTCCTGGCGAGGGTCTTGCTGGCCCGATGGGTTCGCTCGGCTGAACGCGACGCGACGCTGCTGGACGTGCTCGCCGAGTTCCTGGGCCGCCTGGTGGCCCGGGACGGCGACGCTCAGCGGCTGAAATATCTGATCAGACGGCTGCGCGACGACTGGGCAGATCCGCTCCGCCCGGACGTCGCGACGCGATTGAGCACGCAGATCGACGAACGCGAACGAACGAGGGTGGCGGCATGACCGAAAACCACGAGAACGACACATCGGCCGCTCCGGCCCCAGCCCCCGACTGGCTCGAAGCAGCCGCGGAGAACTACAACCCGGCGGTCCGCACTCTGCCCAGTTCCGCTTACGCGCCGATTATCGCGGCCGAGCGCGTCAGCCGCCTCGGTTTCGCCCGGAAGCGGGCGATCCACCGCCCCTGGGTCGCTCGGGTCTTCGTGAAAGGCGACGGCAGTCTCGACGCCTTCGCCTGGCCGGCCCAGCCGACGACCGGAGAACTGGTCTGGGGCGGATACCGAGCGGTGTACGACGTCGACATGTCGCTGCGCAACCTCACTTTGGACATCACTCTCCCCAGTTCCGGCGACGCGTTCGTCTTCCGCACCGAAGTGGATGTGCAGTGGCAGGTCGAGAAGCCGAAGACGGTCGTGGTCGAGGGAATCCGGGACATCCGCCGGCTGCTGGTCCCGCAACTGCTCGACGACCTCCGGCAAGCGAGCAGGGCATTGGCCGCCACCGATGTCGAAACCGCCGAGAAGGCGGTCAACGCGGCTTTCGACTCCAAGCGCTTCCTGGCCGGCTGCGGGATCCGGACCTCCGTCCACGCACGGCTCCGCATGGATGCGCAGACCGAACGCAACCTGCGGCTCGAAGCCGAGGTGCGCGCCTTCAAGAAACTCATCGAGAACGGGGACATCGACCAGTTCGCTTTGCAGTTGGCACAGAATCCGCGCAACGTCGAACCTGTCGTCCGGGCTCTGGTCTCGGAGCGCGACACCCACCGCAAGGACGTCCTGGATTTCATCAACGAACTCGTCAGATCGGACGCGATGGACCGCTGGCAGCTCGACGACGAGGTCCGGGTCGCGATGCACTGGATGCAGGCCACCGTCAGGAAGGTCCTGACCGGCACCGACGACGCTCGTGCGCTGCCGTTCGGCGCACAGCGGAGCGGCGAGGGCAGCCAGCAGACACCCCACTTGGCCTCGTCCGCCGAAGCGAGCGACACATGACGGGAGCGGCGTTCCTCCACGGACTCGTCACCGCGGCGCTTGTCATCGCCGTCGTCTGTCTCGCGGTCCGGTTCCTCCTCCCCGTTGTGTTGCACCTTCTGGTCGAACCTGTCCGCGACTGCGTTTCCCTAGCCGCTGCCCTGTTCCTGCTGCCGGAGTACTGGGTCAGCCGATCCCGCCGCCGCGAGGGCACCGTTCCCATTCCGTTTGCCTATGCCTACGGCGACGGGATCGCTCATCTGGCGGGCTTGGGAGACCGCAGCGTCGTGTTGCTGTTTCGCTCGCTGGCCAGAGCCGCAGCGAAAGCGCCACCGTTGGCCGTCGCGGGTGTCACCGCCGCCTGGGAGCTGTCCACATTGTTCTGATTCAGCGGAGCTTGTCCAGCCGGGAAACCGTCTCGTCGAACCCCTGCACCATATCCGCCATCACCTCGGCCACCGGGCGGACCCGGTTCATCCTGCCGACGATCTGGCCAACCGGCATCGACACCACCGACGGGTCCGCGGCGGCGTGGATCCGGTTGTGCGCGTGGGAAACCAGCAGGTTCTGCAACGGCATCGGCAGCGGTTCCGGCGCACCCGGCGCCGCCCAGGCCTCCGTCCAGCGGGTCTTCAGCAGGCGGGCCGGCTTGCCGGTGTAGATCCGCGTCCGGACGGTGTCCGCGGAGGTCGCCGCGACCAGTGCGTCCTGCATCGCCTCCGATTCGGGCATCGTCTGGAGGTACTCCTGCGTCGCGAGCCAGTACGAGCCCATCCACGCACCCGAAGCGCCCAGTGCCAGCGCGGCGGCGACCTGGCGGCCGGAGCCGATTCCTCCGGCTGCCAGGACCGGGGCGCGGTCGCCGACGGCGTCCACGATTTCCGGCACCAGCACCATGGTCGCGATCTCGCCGGTGTGGCCGCCTGCCTCGTGTCCTTGTGCGACAACGAGATCCACGCCGTTGTCGACGTGCCGAGCCGCGTGCGAGCCCTTGCCTGCCAGCGCTGCCACCGGAACACCCGCGTCGTGGGCGCGGGTGATCACGTCGACCGGGGGCGAACCCAGTGCGTTGGCGATCAGGCTGATCCGGTGGTTCAGCGCGACGTCCACATGGGACCGGGCGACCGAGTGCAGCCAGCCCAGCACCCCGGCGCGTTCGTCGGTGTCGTCGGGCAGCGGCGGGACCGCGAGGTCCTTCAGCACTTTATCGACAAATTCCCGATGTCCCGGCGGGATCAGCTCGTTCAGGTCGGTCTGGGTGCCTTCGGACGGGATCTTCGCCGGCATCACGATGTCGACGCCGTAAGGCTTTCCGTCGGTGTTCTCGTCCATCCAGGACAGCACCGCGTCGAGTTCGGCGGCGTCGTTGAACCGGACGCAGCCCAGCACGCCCATGCCGCCCGCGCGGCTGATCGCGGCCGCGACGTGTTCCGACGGGGTGAATCCGAAGATCGGCACCTCGATGCCGAACCGGTCGCACAACGATGTGCGCATGCGCCCTCCTAGGCGGGTTCGTGTTCGGCGGCGTACCGCTGGGCCCACGGATAATCCGGTTTTCCGCTCGGCGAACGGCCGATTTCCTCGGCCAGCCACACCGTTCGCGGCACCTTGTACCCGGCGACCTCGGTCCGCACGTGCGCTTCCAACGCGGCCAGATCCGGCCGCACGCCGGGACGCGGCTGGACGACGGCGGCGACGCGCTGGCCGAGCCGGTCGTCCGGGATGCCGATGACCAGCGCGTCGAAAACGTCCGGATGCGATTTCAGCGCGCCCTCGACTTCTTCGGGATACACCTTTTCGCCGCCGGTGTTCACGCACTGCGATCCCCGGCCCAGCAACGTGACCGTGCCGTCTTCCTCGTAGCGCGCGTAGTCGCCGGGCACGACGTAGCGGACGCCGTCGATCTCGGTGAAGATGGTGCGGCTTTTCTCCGGGTCGCCGTAATAGCCGAGCGGAACGTGCCCGCGACGGCCGATCAGCCCGATCGCGCCGGGTTTCGGTTCGACCAGGTTGCCGTCGTCGTCGAGCAGGATGGCGTCCTTGCCGAAGTTCACCCGCGGCCCGGCGGAATGGTCGGAATCCTTGCCCACCATGCCGATTCCGGTGAACCCGCTCTCCGACGAACCGATCGCGTCGGTGATCACGACGTTCGGCAGCATCTCGAGGAATTCCTGCTTCACCGAATGCGAGAACAGCGCCGCGTGACTCGACACCGCGACCAGCGACGACGCGTCGTACTCGCCGGAGCGGTACGCGTCCACGAGCGGCCGCGCCATCGCGTCGCCGACGATCGTCAGCACCTGCACCTTGTGTTCCTGCACCGCGCGCCACACGTCGTGCGCGTCGAACTGCGGGACGAAGACCACCGGACTGCCGGTGAACAGCGCACCGAACGCGGCCCACTGCGCGGCCCCGTGGATCAACGGCGCGGCGGGCAGGCGCACGAGCGAACCGGATTTGCCTTGTTCGCTGAGCGTCCATTCGTCCGGGACGTACTCGCCGGTGACGAAGTTGATGCCGCCGCCAAGCGCGCGCCAAATGTCCTCGTGCCGCCACAGCACGCCCTTGGGGTAACCGGTGGTGCCGCCGGTGTAGAGGATGTACAGATCGTCGGCGCTGCGCTCGCCGAAGTCGCGTTCGTCCGACTCGCCCTCGAGCGCCGACTCGTACTCGACGCCCGTCTCGTACGGCGTGTCCGACCCGTCCTCGACGACTACAACGTGTTTCAGTTTTGGCGTTTCCGGCAGCACCGCCGCCACCCGGTCGGAGTAGCGCCGCTCGTGCACCAGCGCCACCAGGTCGGCATTGGTGAACAGATAGCGGAGTTCTCCGTGGACGTAGCGGTAGTTCACGTTCACCGCGATCGCGCGCAGCTTGTACGCGGCGAACATGGCTTCCAGCGCCTCGATGGAGTTCCGGGAATAGACACCGATGTGGGAACCGGGTCCCACGCCGTGCGCGGACAGATGGTGCGCCAGCCGGTTCGCGCGTTTCTCCAGCTGCGCGAAGGTGACCTGGCGTCCGCCGCACACGACCGCGACGCGTTCCGGCACGGCGTCGACGGCGTGCTCGAGTAGATCCGCGATGTTGAGTGCCACGCACCCAAAGTAGAACATGTTATCGTTCTGGGCAATGACCCCGGCCAGCTGAGAAGGAGGCCCCGGTGGCCGAACCCCACGCACTCGTCAGCCTCGAAGGCCGCACGCTCGTGGTGACGATGAACCGCCCGGAAGCCCGCAACGCCCTCACCGGCGAAATGCTTTCGATCATGGTCGAGGCCTGGGACCGGGTAGACTCGGACGACCAGGTGCGCAGCTGCGTCCTCACCGGTGCCGGCGGCGCGTTCTGCGCTGGTGCGGACCTGAAATCCATGTCCCGCAACGCCCCCGACAAGTCCTTCTCGAACGGCTCCTTCGACCCGAGCCGCATCGAGGGCCTGCTGAAGGGCCGCCGCCTCACCAAACCGCTCATCGCCGCCGTCGAAGGCCCGGCCATCGCGGGCGGCACGGAAATCCTGCAGGGCACGGACATCCGGGTAGCCGCCGAGAGCGCGAAATTCGGCGTCTCCGAACCCCGCTGGGGCCTGTTCCCGATGGGCGGCTCAGCCGTGCGGCTGCCCAGGCAGATCCCGTACACCGTCGCCGCCGACCTCCTCCTCACCGGCAGGCACATCACCGCCGCGGAGGCACGCGACATAGGCCTGGTAGGCCACGTCGTCCCCGACGGTCAAGCGCTGGCTCGCGCGCTGGAACTCGCTGAACTGATCAACGACAACGGCCCCCTCGCGATACGCGCGATCCTCAAGACCATCCGCGACACCGAGGGCATGCACGAGGAAGAAGCCTTCAAACTGGACGCCAAGTACGGCATCGAAGTCTTCGCCTCCGCCGACGCGAAGGAAGGCCCGAGGGCCTTCACGGAAAAACGCAAGCCAGACTTCCAAGGCCGCTGACGAAGGTACGTGAGGGGAACCCTCATTGACTCTGATTCCCCCAGGGTTCCCCTCACTCGCCTCCCGCACCTCCCGCACGCCGTGAGGGACCCCTTCACGGACTCAGATTCCCTCAAGGAGCCCTTCACGGACCGCCGGCGCCCCGCCCGCCGGGCACCCGCGATGCGCCCCAATGCGGCATTGGGTGCGTCAGATGCACCGAACGCCACATTGGGTGCGCAGGATGCACCCAATGCCACATTGGGGCGCTAAACCGCAACCCGCGAAACCCACCGCAACCAACCACATAAGCCGCGCACCCACCGCAGCCGACGCACCCAACGAATCAAGGCACCCACACCCCCGCAACCCCGATACACAGCCAAAAACACGGCGCGGGGGTGCTTGTCAAGGCATCTTTCCCGCCTTGACAAGCACCCCCGCGCCGTAGTCAC
>NZ_JARACH010000096.1:0-23771 GCF_029087445.1 Amycolatopsis sp. La24 | reverse complement strand
CCGATCTCACGCCGGACTCGGTCAAGACCGGGACCCCCACCCCGCCACCGTCCACAGCCACCCCCGCCGGGCCGCGAGACTCGACCCCCTCGACGGCGGATTCACCGGCCAACCCCGCCACCAGCCCATCACCGAGCGGCCACCCTGTCTCGCCGCCCGCGACCGGCGCCACCCACACGCCCACCCCGCACCACGACACCGGCCTCCCCGGCTTCGGCGGCCAGAACGCGTCCCCGCACTCCGTCACCGACACCAGCCAGGCGAACGGCTCTTCGAACCCGACGCCCCGCCCCGGTCCGGACACCGCCCCCGACCCGTCCGGCCACACCGGCCCGGTTCCCTCGACCAACGCTTCTTCAAGCTCGTCGCCCGGCCCGAACGTCACCGCCTCCCCGGCCCCGTCCGCTCAGCATGGCCCCGAGACGAACTCGTCACCTGACTCCGTCCGCACCCCGAACACCAGCCCGAGTTCCACCAGCACCAACCCGGACCCGGCGACCGCCCAGCAGACCAAGCCGGTGCCTCCGCCGACGTCAACCAGCGTCAAGGGCATCGACTCCACCCCAAGCCCCTCCCCGAAAACCACCGTCGACGGCTCGAACCCCGCAACCGAACCGAGCCCCGTCCGGACCTCGGTCACCGGCCCGACGACCGGCAACCTCAACCCGGCAACCAACCCGGGCTCCAGCACCGATCCGAACCCAGCCGCGAAACCCGTCTCGAGCCCTGCCCCCGGCCCGGAGCCGACGACCAAGCCGAGCCCCACCCCGGACCCGAGCCCCACCGCCGACCCGAGCGCCCACAGCAATCCGGCCACCAACCCCAGCCCAAGCCCGGCCCCCAGCCCGGATCTGGCAGCGAAGCCCAGCCCCGCCGCGGATCTGAATCTCACCCCGTCTCCCAACCCGAACGTCACTCCCAACCCGGGCACCGATTCGCATCCCGCCACTAACTCCGACCCATCTCCGGCGACCAAGCCCAGCCCCGCCACAAACCCGAACAACGCTGGCAACCTGGGCACCCGCACCAATCCCCATCCGGCCACCAACCCGAGCCCGACTGCACACCCGGACCCGGCCGCCAACCCGAGCCCGGCTACCCGGCCGGACCCGGCCAGCAATCCGAACCTGGCACCGTCTCCGGGCCCGAACCTGACCACCAACCCGGATCCGAAGACAGGCACTAACCCCGCTGCCGAACCCAGCTCGAGGCCGAACGCTCCCGGCAGTCCAAGCCCTGACCGCTCCGCCAATCCCACCGGTGACCCGGTCACCGATTCCAGCCCGAACCCGCCTGCGAAGCCAGCTTCCGAACCGAAGCCGTCCGCCAACCCGGCGCCGGCCGTGAATCCGCGCGCAG
This sequence comes from Amycolatopsis sp. La24, assembly GCF_029087445.1. Classification (NCBI taxonomy): domain Bacteria; kingdom Bacillati; phylum Actinomycetota; class Actinomycetes; order Pseudonocardiales; family Pseudonocardiaceae; genus Amycolatopsis; species Amycolatopsis sp. La24. The sequence continues at coordinate 22,412 of NZ_JARACH010000096.1, read as the reverse complement.
CCACATCACCGAAACCCGGCTCGAATTCCACCAGCTCTGCGCAGCCCCAGCCGACTCCGGACGACGCCAACAACAACCAACCGCCGAACCCGGCGAAGCCGATCGGCACGAAGCCCACTCCGGCCCCGCGCTCCCGCGACAACACCACGCCGCGCCGGGACCTTCACACTCCAGTCGCGTCACCCAAGAGGCCCGCGGCAACACCCGAGAGCCCCAACCTCCACACCCCAGTCGCAGCGCCCAAAAAGCCCGCGACAACACCCCAAAGCAGCAACCTCCACACCCCAGTCGCAGCACCGAAAAAGCCGACCCCCGCCACCGGCCCGGGGCCGAATGCCGGCAAGCAGCCGCCTATCACCGGCGGCAAGGGCGACTTCGCTCAGCACCTCAAGAACTTCAAGTTCACCGTCGTGCACGAAACCGGCATCATCGGCAACCTCGGCACTCGCAACGAGAACAACCAGGACAGCATCGGCGTCGTGGCCACCGTCGCCGCGACTCCGGACGACAATCTCCAGACCATCGCCGAAAAGTACGCAGGCGGGTTCACCGGGAACTCCGCCGACGGACGGTTCGGCCTGGTCATCGGGATCAACGGCACACCAGGCTCGGAACAAGCGATCAACCAGAAAATCCAGCAATTCCAGAATACCTGGGACAACCGCTTCCCGGTAGCGATTATCGGATTCACTTGGAAACACCCGAGCAACCCGAACATCGACCAGAAGACCATCCCGTACGGCGGCATCCGCGAAACGATGGTCCGGAATCCGGTCACCGAACAGCTCGTCGGGCAAATCCGCGAAGCGGGCGGGACCAACGAGGTCTACCTGCACACCGGCGACGCCGACGTCCACTCCTTCAACACCCGCACCGGGCCGCTGTTCGACGCGGTCAATACCGTGGTCCAGCAGAACCCCGAAGGGCCGCCCGAGGTGATCAGCGGCGGGTACAACGTCCGGCCCGAGGACGGGGATCTCGCGAATCGCGCGGCGCAACTGGATCTCGACGTCCGGCAGGCGCTCGCCGGGGTCGATTCTCGGGCGGTTTACTTCCCGGAGCCGAACACTTTTGTCCGGATGGAGGGCAACAGGCTCGAGAACGACGCGACTTTTGGCACCAAGAATCCGAACACGGGGAATTTCGATTACGGAGCCAAAGAAGGCCAGGGTCTGGTCGATTCAGTGCTGTCGCAACGCAATCCGAGCTGGCAATACAGCGACCATCCGACGGCGATCGCGAAGTTCTCGTCCGATCTTGCCATCCAGACCAACGGCACCCGGATCGCGAGCAAGGTCGGCACCGATCCGAACGGGATCACCGCACTGACTCAAAGCCACGCCAACGAAACGACGTGGTCCGACCTCCTCGGCCACTATCTCGGCAACCACACGACGCTCGATCCCAATCTGGCGAAGATCGCCGCGAAAGCCGCGTTCCACGGGATCACTCCGAGCGGGCCGAATCCGAACCGGCCGGAGGTGTTTTCCGAGGTTGTCGCGAATCTGCCCAAGAACGAGCGCATGTCGCTGGTCAAAGGCATGAAGGAGAACGTCGAGGACGGCAAGAAGCTCGCCGACCTGACGCTCGCCACCCGGCAAGCGCTGGTCGACAATCTCAGCGGCAATCGTCCGGCGAACACGCAGACTCCCGCTGCTGCACCCAAAAACAACGGGCAGGCAAAGGAAACGCCGAAGCCGAACCCGAAGACGCTGCCCGGGCCGAAGGATTGGAACGGTCGTCGCGACACTGCGCCGGTCACGCGGTTTTCCTCGGAGCGGTTCGATCCGATCAAGAAGATCGCCGGGCAATTCACCGGAAACCGCGACGGGCTCAAGGGTGGGCAGCTCGCCGGGGCGATGGCGCACATCAGGTTCGACGTGCGGCGGTTCGAGATCGCACCGGGCCAGTGGGTGCGCGAGCACACCATTCCGATCGACCTGACCTCGCATTCCGGGTCGGTCACGCCGCAGCAGCGAGAGCAATTCGTCCAGGACCTGCGGCAGCATCTCGAGGACTGGGTCAACCAGTCGTCCCGGCTGCCCGGCGGCGACCAGTTGCATCTCCGGCTCGACGTCCGCGTCGCCGACGACATCCACCCGGACGACACCGGCTGGCAGGCCGATCCCAGCCGCCGGATCCCGGTGAACCTGCATGATTCCACTGTGGACCCCGACACCCCGGACACGAACCAGCTCAACTGGGACGTCCACGACTCGCCCTTCGGCGTCACGCACGAGCTGATGCACTTCATCGGCCTCGGCGACGGCTACAAGAACGACGAAATGCTCTTCAACCGCCAGGACCAGCCTGGCGTAATGGGGCCGGACGCGTGGCACGATTCGCGGCTCAACCCGGGCAACCTCGCGCAGATCGAGCAGGTCTCGAACACCGCGAACATCCGCGACCACCACCTCGGCGACGCCCCCGCGCCGAACCCGACGCCGCACCAGGACGACCACCGCTCGGAGCCGGATCCGGACGGCAGGCCGAACCTGCACACCCCTATCAAGGCCCCGCAACCCGACAGCCAAACACCGAACCAGGACCACGCTCAGCCCGGGCCAGACCACAACGCCCCCACGAACACAGCGGAGCAAAACCAGAACCAGCAGGACGCCGTACTCGTAGCGGACGAGCAATCCGAGGAGGAGCCCGACACCCGTCCCCTCGCCGACCGGCTGCCCGAGTTCGTCCGCGACGGCAAAGCGCTCGGCTCCGTGGTCCCGGTCGACGTCCGCGGCGCCAAGGACGTCGGCACGAGTATCGAAAACCTGATCCAGCGCCTCAACCCGAAGCAGCAGAACCCGCCGCAAATACACGGCATCGACGCAATTACCGGCTCCCTGTCCGGTCCTGAATTCGAGTCCTTTATGGGCGACGGCCGCAAGCAAATGGTGCGCGCCGGCGAGAAATGGTACGAGGTGCACGTCACCGCGGAGCCGGACTTCAGCTCCGTCAACGCCGACCAGATCACGAAACTCCCGCAACCGACCATCGGCGACGTCAAGAACGAGGTCAAGACCACCCACGCAAGCCCGAACACCGACACCACCGCGAAGGTCGTCGGATCCTCGTACTTCGCATTGTTCCCGGCCGGGCCGTACGCGTCCGTCGGCGGCACCGCGCAGCTCGCCAGCCCGTCCGCGGAACACACCGGCACCACGACCGGGACCGACCAGCGGGTGATCCGCACCGCGGGCGACATGCAACGGGCCGACGCTCCGGTCACCTACCGCATCACGGTCCGCAACGAAACCGGCGGCCTGGTTGGCTCCACAGTGGACGGACAAGTTGGACTCGTCCTCTCCACCGACCTGTCCAACCTGAAGCAGGAACCAACGGTCGGGCCCGCGGAGCCGAAGCCGGACTGGGCCAAGAAGATCGAATTCCTTTCGCCGGAAGCGGTCGACTTCGACGAGAACGCGCTCTTCGATCAGGTGAGCAAGAACCTGCATCCGTCGGTGACCAAATTCGGCGCCCCGGGCCGTACCTCGTTGCGGGAATTCCTCAGCCGCGGCGGGGTGCGCAGCATGCTCGGCACCGCGATGCAGGGCAGTCCGGTGGTGTCGAACGACCTGCTCAGCCCGCACGGTGCCCACCGTGACGCGGTACAGCTGGCGGCGCGGCCGACGAAGGTCGAATACCTCGGCACAATCCCTGGCGACAGCGAACTGCGCTTCAACGATTCCTCGGTAAACGGCGGAAGCACCACCGTCTCGTCGAAATACGGCGGCGAGGTCAATGCGATCTTCGGCGGCGGTTCCTATGTACCTGGGACGGTCGGCGGCGTCGGCGGGGTCAGCGGCAGTTATTCCCGGAAAGTCAACCAACAGTCCACAAGCGGCACTAGCTTCACCAACAAGTCCACAGTGAACGCGAAGGGCGACATCGGCCTGTACAAGGTCACCGTCGACCTCGAGGTCACCACCTCAACCGGGGAAACGACCACGATCCAAGCCACTTCGTACACGCGAATGGGCTTGCCCGAGGCGAAAGCCCAGGGACTTCCGGTACCGAAGAACACCTCGCCGAAGTTCAAGGACGTCGGCGCGCGCTACGAACCGCCCTATCTCGCGGCGGCCATGGCGGCGGGCACGGCGCGGCCCGGATCGTTCGAACCGGCGACCCGCGTCCAGCCGCAGATCGAAAACGCGCTGCGGAACCTGCCTGGTGCGGACAAGTTCCTGCCCCGCTGGGACAAATTCCAGGGCGACAACCAGGGCTCCAGCCGGGACATCTCCGAGCGGTTCGCGAACCTGCGGAAGATCGCCTCCACGTTCTCGGTCGCCTCGCTGCGGGGCAAAATGGACAGTCTGTTCACGCAAGGCGTTTCAGCGCAGTTGAAGCGGCGCGGGCTGTTCACCGACGAGTACATCAACGTCACGGTGAAGGCGAAGCCGGGACCTGGCCGTCACCTCGGTCAGGCGGACGGCCGCTCGGTCAAGAACAGCAACGAAACCAGCCCCTCGCTGACCAGCGCGACCACCACCGAACGAGGCTGGTCGGTCGGGCTCGAAGGCCGCGTGATCATTCCGGGCGCCAGTGCCGGCGCGAACCTCGGCATCAGCCCGACCGTCAGCCCGCTGCAGTACTCGGACAACCGGACCTGGAAGAACTCCGGCGGCCCGACGGTGACCACGACGACCGGCAAGGGCGGCAGCCCGGATTCGCAGGTCTTCGAGCACGACGTCGAGTTCGAGGTCGAGATCACCAGCTACACCCGCCACCGGCCGTGGGTGCGGCGGCTGACGCCCGGCTCGCCGTTCCGGGTCACGCCGAAGGTGTCCACAGTGGCCAAAACCGGCGATCCCGGCCTGCCGAAGATCGACGGCAAAGTCGACTTGTGGATCAACGACGGGGCCGCGCTCACCAAGGATCCGGCCGAATTCAAGCCGGGCGAGCCGGGCGTCGTCTCGATGTCGCCGAACGAAACCCCGAGCATCGACGACCTGCTGACCCAGCAGCAGAACCAGACGCCGCCGAAGTTCCTGCACGTGGAAGCGTTTGCGAACACCGAGGCGCTGCGGGACGAGGCGCTGCGCCAGCTCCAGCGCGCGGCCGGCGGCGACGCGGTGCTCGGCCTGCCGGGCAGCGAAGCGCGCGCCCGCGTGGACCGGATGTTCTCCCCGGAAAACTTCCGCGGCCTCACGCCGAAGCTGCTCAAACAGGGCGGTACCGCGAACGGATTCCGCTACGACCGCCGCGTCGCGGACCGAGTCGGCGGCCTCGGCGTGGGCGTCTCGCTGAGCAATCCGAAGCTCGTCGCGGTTTCGGAAACCGGCGGCGGCGACCGGACGTTTTCCGGCGGCTCGAAAGCCAGTTACGAAGGCACGCACAAGCAATCCGTCGAAGCCAACGTGCAACTCGGCCTCACCATCCGGCCGCCGGGCAGCGACACCCACGGCCAGGGCCAGTTCTTCGGCACCGCGAAATGGAGCCCGTGGCAGCGCAGCTCCGGTTCGTCCCAGGAGATCACCGCGAGCATCGACCACACCAACCGGTCCTCTTCGGACAGTCGCACCGTGCTGGTGCAGTACGATTCGAACGTCCGGCTGATCGCGGAAAGCCGCCAGGAAGGCCTGGTCAACGGATCGATCTCGCGCGCGGGCGCGAACGTTCATCTGCCAGGTTCGGTCTTCGTGGCGATGACCGAGGACGAGGCACGCGCGGAAGGGTTGCTGCCGCCGGTCGAACCGCGCACCCCGGCGCCCGGAAAACTTTCGGCTCCGCCGCTGGTAGGCGGCAAGTCCAGTTCGCTCGGCTCGGCGGTGCTGGAAGACGCGCCCAACCTGACGAAGCTGGTGCAGGACGCCCGGCAACAGCTCGGCAAACTCGGCGACAGGCTCCTGCCGAAATCGGTACTGAACGATTCGATGAACAACCTCCAGCGGACGCTCGACACCGCGTCCCCAGAAGCGGTCACGTCCCTTGTGGACAGTGCGCTCGACGGCGGCGTGTCCTTGCTGGCACAAGACGCGGGCGTGCTCTGGACCGACAATTACCAATTGCAGCTCAAAGCGAAGATCCTCGACACGCAGTTCCTGGGCGTGAAGCACGACGGCAGCGAGGTCGACCACGTCGTCAACTCGACTCAGACGGACAAAAAGAATTCCGGCCACGGCTCGTCCTACGGTGGGCAAGTACGAGGCGCGGGCCGCGGTCTGTTCCAGGACAGCCAGCCCAAGGTCAGCGGCTACGACGGCGCGTACCTGGGCGCTACCGGGACGCGCGCGAAGACCGACCAGACCGTCGAGGCCAAGACCACGACCACCGCGTTGACCTCCTCCTCGAGCGGACCGTCGGCGAGGTATCAGCACCAGGTCCAGTTCGAGCTGGTCGTCGCCCGGGACGGGCGCACCTACCCGGTCGCTTCGCAGGAGGCGACCGTGACGTCGCGGTCGTCCGCGGACGACCACCGGATCTCCGGCGACGAGCAGTACCACACCAAACTGTACGGATCGCGGACGACCGAACTCAGCGCCGCGGAGTCCACTCCGGACCGTCTCCAAGCGTGGCAGCAGGAAGGTTTCGGCCCCCTGCCGAAGTCTTCGACCGTGGAAGGGATCCGCGGCGCCGCGGACGTGCGGGCCGGCGCCATCCGCGCGCTGCGGCTCGCCGGCGCGGGCAACGGCCTCACCGGGCCCGGCACCGGCGCGCACAACACGCTCTCGTCTTCAATCACCAACGAAACGCTGCAAGCGCATCTGCCGAACATGGTCGGCAAACCGTTCGCGACCCCGGATCTGCATTCCTCCGCGGTAACCGGCAGCAGCCACGCCTCGGTGAAGGTCTACACCCGCGTGGTGAAACCGGATCTGACCGGACTGAGCGATTCGGTCAAATTGGAGCGTTCGGACCAATCCGGATCCACTTTCACCGGCGAGGCCAAGGAAACGGTCACCGGCGAACAGCAGGGCAATATCGGCACCGGCGGCATCACCGACCCGGGCCGGAACACGCATGCCTGGGGCGGGCTCGACGTGCGCGGCCCGGTCGGGCAAAGCGATCCGACGTCCAGCACCGCCGCGGCGCAGCGGTCCGTCGTCGGCAAGGACAAGGGCCGGACCGGGCTGGTCGGGTTCGACGTCGAGTACCGGATCGTCGCGACGGTCGACGGCAAGACCGCGGCGGTCGAGGTGCGGGTGCCGCAGTCGTCGCGGACGCGGATGAGCGAAACGGACCTGGAACAGTCGCTCGGCCAGCCCTTGCCGGAGACGCTCACCTCGGCGCAGGACGCGGTGAAGAAAGCCGCCGAGGATTGGCGCACGGCGGAAGAGGAACTCGAAAAGGCGCAGCGCGACTACGACGATGCGTGGCTGTCCGAAAACGACAACGTCCGCACTACGACCGACGGCGCACGCGGGCTGCACCTCCCGGTCGACGGCAATCCCGTGCAGCAAATGCGGCAATCCGTGCAGACGGCGCAAAACGAAGCTCGTGACGTGGGCCAAGCCTTGCGCGCGGGCAATGACGAGATCACCCGGCTCAACGAACTCGACGAGCAGCTTCTGTCGCTGGCTCTCGGCGAGGAACCGGGTTCTGTCGAGCAAAGCGATCTGGTCGCGAGGGCCTGGGACGCGCAACGGCAGGTCCAGCAGATCCGGAACGAGCAGGCGAACCTGGTCCAGCAGCGGCAGGCCGCGCAGGACCGCGCCGCGGAAATCCTGGCTGTGCTGGACGAGTACCGCAACAATCACACCGACCACTCGGCGCGGCAGGACGACGCGGCCAACCGGATCCAGGAAGCCCGCGACAAAGCCGACGAGGCGCTGCGGAAATGGTGGCAGGCCAAGTCCGATGTGGACAGCCAGATCAACGCGCACACCTGGCCGCGTCCGGCGGAGAACACTGTCGAAGAACATCACGAAGGCACTGTTGAAGCGAATGACACAGTGTCCGGTTTGGACACTGACACCGACCGGCCGTACAGCTTCGACCCGCACGACATTCAGGTACGCCAGATCACCGATGGCTCCGGCCGGGTTCGTGCTGTCTCGTTCCTCCCGGCGAACGAGCACACCGAAAGCGTCGAACGAGACTGGGTAGCCAACAATTCCGGTACGGTCAGCACCCTTCCGGAAGGCGCGACGCCGGAAAAGTTCGATCCGCTTCTGAAGCAGGCCAACGCGAACGGGGCCACGCCGGAACTGTCCGGCCGCCGGTTCGGCGAGTGGGCCGACCACACCGCGGCGCCGTGGGACGACGACTCCCTCTTCGTTTTCGCCCACGGACGCGAACAGTCGGTCAAGGTGACTTTGCTGGGCGGCAAGACTGTGCGAGTCGACGGCGATACGTTCGCCCGGATCGTCGCGCAGGCCGCTCCGCTGGCGCAGTCCCATTCGGTCACGCTCATCGCGTGCAGCACCGGCCAGACCGAGGGACCAGGCGGCCTGGCCCACGACTTCCAGCGAGCACTCAGCGAACTCGGAGGTCCGTCCACAGTGCACGCGCCGACCAAGCCTGCGTTGTTCGGCCGGGATTCGGCAACGCTCGGCAAGGCCATCGGCGCTAAGGACGGCTTCACCACAGTCACCGACGGCGGTCATTTCCGCACCTTCGGCGATTCTCCAGTCCAGTCCACAACAGACAGTGCGCCGCCCGTCGAGGAAGCCCGCTACTCCTCGCCCGAGGATCTCGTGGCAGACCTTCGGCAGACCGCGGTCAACGGTCCGGCGCCGGCGCCGTTGCTGGGACCAGACCTGTTCGGCCTGTACCGCGCCCCGGAACCGCCGGAATTCCTGCGCGGACACGACTTCCGGCCCCTCACCGCCGGACAGGGCATCAGCTTCCTGGACCTGCTGGACCTCGCCAAGGGCTACCAGCTGAGCAGCGAACACTTCGATCCCGCCAACCTGGACGACAATCGCGACTGGACCCTCGAGAAGGAACGACCGGAAGAGAAACTGTCCGCTTGGGCGCCGGGCAACGTCGAACCGCTCGCCAAGACGACGTCCACCCCCTTGCTGATGCACTCGATCTGGCTGGGCGGACCGCTCAAGGACACCGGCACCATGCACGCCTTCCGCCGCAACTTCGGCGACGCGGCGGACCGGCTCGGCGACGGCATCGTCCCCGTACTGTGGACGGACGTCCCGCGCTGGCAAACCGAACTGGCTCTGACCACCACCGCCCCGGAGGAGGGCCCGGATCCGCTGCACGACGTCCGGGACCTGCTGCGCTGGGCCAGCGAGCACCGCGTCCAACTGGTCAATGTGGACGAGGTGTTCACCAGCGAGCATCCCATGCGGACACAGGAGTTCTATCTGTCCGAAGTGGCCAAACAGACCGGTCCGGGTTTCGCAGCGGCGAGCGACATCCTGCGGCTGGAGCTGATGCACCGGTTCGGCGGTCTCTACACCGACGGCGACAATGTCGTGCACGGCCTGGACGACGTCGTCCGCGCCGCTGAGTCCGACGCCGGTTACGCGGTGCACCGGGTCGGCGGGAACATCGCGAACTCGGCGTTCACCATGTCGAAAGGACACCCGTTCGCCGCGTCCTATTTGGACCAGCTGCGGGACAACTACGGGCAGACGCAAGCGAATCTGATGCCGCGCGAGGTGGACTCGCTCGGCCAGGGATTCTTCGCCACGCCGATGGGCCGGGTGCACCGGCAGTCGGTGATGTACCGTTCCGGCCCGGTCGCGATGACCGAAACGGCCCGGCGGATCGGCCTGAGTTCCGCGCTCGAACTCCCGGGCATGACGGAGATCCGGATGAACAGCGACCACAGCTGGCTCCTGCCGCCGCAGGGCGATCCGGCCCCGCTGGCGGACCGGTTCGAGACGCTGGAGCTGACCCAGCGCGTGATCCAAACGCTGGTGCGCGGCCTGCACAACCGGGACGGCGACCTGCATCTGACCGCGGTCGAACCCGCGGTGCGCCGGCACGCCGACCCAGATCTGGTGTGGCACGCCGCGTTGTCCTATATCGCGGCGAACCCGGAGCTGTCCGCCCTCGTCCGCACCGTGACCGACCGCAGCAGTTACACCGGCAAGGTGCACGACGTTTCGCTCCCGCCCGCTGCCCGCGCGCTGCTGACCGTCGACGACAGCCGCGTGCACTACCACCTCGGCGAGGTCCAGCGCGGCGCGACGATGCAAGCCGCAGACGCCGTCCTGGTGGCAGATACGCCGCTGGATAACCTGATCTCCCGCCTGCGTTCGACGGACGGCCCAGTCCCGCCGGTCGAGGTCACCGGAACCGGACCGAACGGCCGAGCACACGCCACCGCCGCGGCGCGCGAATTCGCCGGGAAGCTCGCCGACGCCTTGGGTTCCGACGTGCTGGACCGCGTCCCGGTGAAGATCCGAGTGTCCGAGGGGGACGGTCAAGTCAGGATCGCTTTCGGCCCGGGTATGTCGACTGGCACGCCAACGCCGAGGGTTTTCCGCGGCCTGGACGACTCCCCCGCACCCGCGACACCTCGGCCATGGACACCTGACGGCCGTACCGTGGGGGTCCACTACGGACCGTCCGATGTGTCCGTCCCTAATGGATCGTCCTTCTTGACCACTGACGCAACAGCGATCCGAAACTTCACCGAACAGTTGCGTACTGATGGCACAGACCGTCCAGCCGACGCCGTCCGGCTGCCCGCGGGCGAACACCCGACTGCGGACCGTTTGCTCAGCGGCACCCCCGACGCGGATCTGATGATCGAAGAACTGGTACGCACCGCCACGCACCGCTGGTGGTTCCGTCCGACGCCGCCGGCCGGGCCGATCCCGCTGAGCGACCGGGACGGCACCGCCAAACTGCTCGGCTGGGTCCTCGCGGAACTCGGCCGCGGCGAATCGGCGGCCGCCCTCGCCGAGGACGTCGCGCGGCACGAACGACCGGACCTGATCTGGACCGCCGCCCGCGAACTCGCCGCGCTGTCCCCGCGACACACCGACCTGGCCGAGCAGCACGCCGTCCTCCATCTGCACGGCGTGACCGACACCTTGCTGGGCAAGCCGGACGCCGCCGGAGTGCTCTCCAACCTCGCCCAAGCGACCCGAGACGGCGCGGACGTCACCCGAATCGCGGAGGCAGTCGAGGTCCTGGAACGGCACGGCACCCTGGACGCCGTCCTGAGCGCCCCCGGCGGCCGGACCTTGCTGCTCGAAGAACTCACCCGGCTCGCCGACCGCCCGAACCCCGACGGTTACGCCCGAGACCTGGCCGCTGTCGTCCGGAAACTGGCCGCGGAGGATCTGTCCGCGGCTGCGTTCCGCACTGCGCTGCGGGATGCCCTCGACGGCCCGAGGACGCGACCGAGGCCGCACCGGCTGAGCGTCGTCGGGCTGGGCTGGCTGGACCGTTGGCATACGGCCGCGGCCATCCGCCGGTACCAGGCGGAGGAACGCGCGGCGTCCGCTCGCCAGGCCGCTGAACTGGCCGAACTGGCGGAAGGAAGTCCCAGCCATGAGTGAAGCCCGCCCGGTAGATTCATCGGACGCGAAGGAGGCGCCAGCGATGTCCGAGGACCAGTGGGTGCTGCTGGTCGACCCAGCGTGGACGGCCGACGGCAGCGAGGCCCCGCCGCCGGAGGCCGTGGTCGGCGGCTGGCTCGCGCGCGAGGACGGGTCCGTCAGCCGCTTCGAGCCCAACCCGTCCTACGAACCGTCCGCGGAAGACTCCCCGACCGACCCGCTGGACGCCGTGCTCCGCCTGACCGCGCGCGGCGAGGCGGACTTCGACCAACTCGCCACCGTCTTCCGCGAATCGGCCTTCGCGGTCGCTGTGGACACCGATGAGTCTCCGCTCGTCGCGCCGTCGCCGGACAACATCCCTTGCCTGCTCGTCACGACCGCCCCGGCGCACCGCCGCCGAGTACGCGCCGCCGGTTGGCGTCCGGCTGGTCCTGTTGATCTGCTCCGTTTGCTGAACGACTACGACGGGGTTGATCTGCTGCTCAATCCTGGTGCGCCGGGGTGCCTTCGGCTGCTGGCTGACAGCGTGCGGGAGATCATGGGCTGACCAGAACTGGTTCACCCGCTCGGGTTCCCGCCGGGGCCCCGGTTTTTGTCGGTGGTGCGCGCGATGATGTGCCGGACAGCAGCCGACTTGGGGAGGAACGGCGATGAGAGTGTTGATGAGCGGCGAGGTCAGAGTCGAGTACGGACAGCTCTATGTGCGGACCTGGCCGGATCTGCCGGGGTTTTCCGAATGCTTCGGCGGGCAGCGAAACGGTCTGTGCGGTGCGGCAGTGCCGGGCGCGCTGTCACTGGTCACCGGACTGAGCCACGGCTACGTCCGCTTCCGGGCGGAACTGCACGACGAGGCCCCGCCCGTGGACGAAACATGGGAAGACATCGTCGAGGCGCCGTTCCGGCCGCGGGGCGAAACCGCACTGGTCGGCTTGAACGGCGAGAAACCCTGGCCGCTCGATCTTCCGGCCACCGGATATCGGGTCCGCTACAGCGGCAGCCGGATGGACGAGGCGCACCGGCTGGGCATCCCGGAGGGCGAGGAGTTCGAGCCTGACCGCTATCTGCTGCAGTTCTGGCCGGGTCCGCCGGAACCGGACCGGGTGATCAAACAGACCAGCGCGGCGGCCGCCTACTGGCATGGGGTCGCCAGGGAAACACCGCCGCCCCAGACTCCGGAGGAGAAAGCCGAAACCCGGCGCCGCGCCCGGCGGCAACGAGAACAAGCCACCGCGGAAGCGCGCCTCGAAGCCGAGATACGGGAGTGGGGCGGAAGCCTGCCGATCGAACGGCTGCGTCAATTGCGGGGCCACGCGCTGAGTGTGGCGAAGCTGGACCGGCCGTTGGCCGACGCGCTCGCGGAGAGGGACCCGGCGATCCAGCGGCAGGTCGCCCGGTGGACAGTCAGGCGCGCGTACGCCGAGGCGCAGCTGACCGAGGTCGAGTGGATAGTCCCCGCGCTGGCGGCAATGGAGCGGGGGGACCCGCTGCCACCGCCCTTCGACGACGACCGGCAAGCGTGGAACGTACTGCTCACTGACGAACGGGTCCCGCGCACGTTGGCCACGTCGCCGGACGGAAGGAACGACAACTGCCTGCAGCAAGCGATGGCTTTTCCGGCGCTGTTCTCCGCTCGGGAACCGGACCCGCTCGCCGCGGCCTTCGAGGCGCTCTGGTCAGCCGCGGTGGCTTTCGGCTATGGACGGCACGGCGTGCTGTTCGCGGAGCTACGGCAGGCCTTCCCGGCGCTCGCGGACGGAGAGGGGTGAGCTGCGTCTGCCAGACGTCGGCCGGGTGCTGGTGATTCGCGCCGAGGGGCCGCTGCTTGAGCGGGAAAACTGTTCGGCGGCAATCGCATCGGTGTAATCAGGGCGCGTTCCGATCGGAGCGGGACCGGCCGTGGCGAGGCAAGGTGCCGGGCTGGCTGTCCGCCGAAAGCCAGCCGGTTGCAAGTCGCTGTGCGGGGCGCGTCGAACGCGGTTCGCCGCCCGCACGCGCCAACCGGCTTCCCAGCACGCCGACCGCGCGCAATCTTGCTGCCATTCAACCCGAAAGCCAGTCGTTGCGGACCGTGTGCAGAGCGAGCCGGAAACGGTTCACCGCCCGCACGGGCCGACTGGCTCCCCAGCACGCCAACCGCACGCCACCTTGGCGTCCATTCAACCCGACCCGAAAGCCCGCCCTTGCGGACCGCGCGCGAGCCGAAAACGGTTCACCGCACACACGCACCAACCGGCTCCCCAACACGCCAACCGCACGCCACCTTGGCGTCCATTCAACCCGACCCGAAAGCCCGCCCTTGCGGACCGCGAGCGACCCGAAAACGGTTCACCGCACACACGCACCAACCGGCTCCCCAGCACGCCAACCGCGCGCTACCTCGGCGTCCATTCAGCCCAACCGAGACCACACCGACGAAGCACGGAGGAGACCAACCGAAAACCATCCGTTGCGGGTGCGTGCAAGGCGAGCCGAAGGCGGTTCACCCTGCACACGAGCCGCCCGGCTCACCAATACACCGAACCGCGCAGCCGATCGCGTCCGCTCAGCCCCACCCGGAACCAACCCAGCTCACAACGGCACCGACCGTACCGGCGAAGCACCAGGCTGGCTGTCCACCGAAAGCCAGTCGTTCCGCGTCGCGTGCAGGGCGAGCTGGAACCGGTTCGCCGCGCCCGTGCGAGCCATCAGGTTCTCGAGGTACCGGAACATCGTCCGCCTGCTCACGCCGAGCACCCGGGCGACCTGGTCGTCGGTGAGGCCGGCTGCGAGCAATGCCAGCAGCCGTCGTTCGCTGGGGCGGATCTCCGGGCCGGAGGTGTCGTCGGCGAGGCCTAGCGGCAGCGCGACTTGCCAGCACATGTCGAACAAGCCGGCCAGTGCGTCGAACAGGCCGCACGAGCGGATGAGGAGGACAGTGCGGTCCGCGCCGGACAGGGCTGCGCAGTCGTCGACGATCAGCAGTTTCACTGGGACCTCGGGCAGCACCCGGGCCTCCTCGCCGCGTTTGCCGCAGGGCAGGATGTTTTCCTCGACGTACTCAGGGCGTTCCAGCGCGAGCCGCCCATAGACGGCGCGGTAGCGGACGCCGCGGGCCAGGTTCTCGAGTTCGATCTCGTTGGCGTCCGCGTCGGCGTAGTACGGCGGCGAGTCCAGGCCGCGGACCTCCTTCCGCGCCGCTCGTTCCAGTTGCTGCACCCGTTCGGCGGCAGTGGTTCCGCTGACCACCTCGATCATCGAGTCGGCGTCGTAACGCACCGCATGTCTTCGGTACTGCTCGTACAGCCGGGTCATCGCCGCGCGAGCTCCGGCCAACTCTGCCTCGCGTTGCCTGCTCAGCACTTCCAGCACCGGTTCCGGGCGCAGTGCGGACATCGGCGAACCGGGGCCGTCGACCGGGCCGGCCAGTCCGATCCCGGCGAGCACGGTCAGCACGCGGCGCACTTCGCCGGGGTCGCGGCCGGTCTCGTGCGCTAGCCGATCAGGCGGAACCGGTCCCGACGAAAGTAGGTCGAGATAGATTTCTGCTTCGTCCGCTTTGAGCCCGAGCGTCAGGAGATGGCCGATTGCTTCGGGAACCATTCGGAGGCACCTCCACCGGGCTTGCCGACACCATTGCGCCACTGGCACCAGCGCGTCACCGCCAGGGCTGAACGAACTGTAGACAACGGGGCACCGAATGGCCCGACGCCGTTCGCAGGAAATTCCCTGGGAGGGATCGTGTCCCGTTCAGCCCGAAGAATCCTTGCCATGGCCGGTTTCGCGGCCTTGGCCTTGACCGCCCCGGCCCTGCCCGCCGTGGCCGCGCCCGCCGCGGCGCATCCGACCGCCCGCGTCTGCGCCGAGAAGACGAAGCCCGGCATGGTCACGTGTTTCGCCGAACGCCAGACCGACACCATGCGCGCGCTGCTCTCCCCCGGCGCGCTGCCCAGCGGGTTCGGCCCCGCGGACCTGCGCTCCGCCTACAACCTCACCGCCGCGGGCAGCGCCTCGGCGACGGTGGCCATCGTCGACTCCAACGACGACCCGAACGCTGAATCGGACCTCGCGAGCTACCGCTCCACTTACGGGCTCCCGCCCTGCACCACCGCGAACGGCTGTTTCAAGAAAGTCAACGAAAACGGGCAAACCAGTCCGCTTCCGTCCGCCGATTCGGGCTGGGCGGGCGAAATCTCGCTCGACGTCGACATGGTTTCGGCGATCTGCCCGAATTGCCACATTCTGCTCGTCGAAGCGAACCAGCCGAGCATGGCCGATCTCGGCACCGCGGTGAACACCGCCGTGTCGATGGGCGCGAAGTACGTCTCGAACAGCTACGGCGGCGGCGAGGACGGCTCCGAACCCTCCTCCGACTCGAGCTACTTCCACCACCCCGGCGTCGCGATCACCGCGAGCACCGGCGACAACGGCTACGGCATCAGCTACCCGGCCTCGTCGCAGTACGTGACCGCGGTCGGCGGCACCTCGCTGACCCGCAACAGCAGCGCCCGCGGCTGGGGCGAAACCGCGTGGAGCGGCGCGGGCAGCGGCTGCTCGGGCTACGTGACCAAGCCCGCCTTCCAGAACGTGACGACCGCTTGCAGCAAGCGCGCGGTCGCCGACGTCTCGGCGGTGGCCGACCCGCAGACCGGCGTCGCGGTGTACCAGACCTACGGCGGCAGCGGCTGGGCCGTGTACGGCGGCACCAGCGCGTCCGCCCCGATCATCGCCTCGGTCTACGCCCTCGCCGGCACGCCCGGCGCGTCCGACACCCCCGCCGCCTACCCGTACTCGCACACCGGCAACCTCAACGACGTGACCTCCGGCAGCAACGGCAGCTGCTCGTCCTCGGTGCAGTGCAAGGCCGGCCCGGGCTGGGACGGCCCGACCGGTCTCGGCACCCCGAACGGCACCGCGGCCTTCACCGCGGGCACCCCGAGCGGCGGCGTCACGGCGAACAACCCGGGCAGCCAGAACGGCGTCGTCGGCACCGCGGCGAAACTGCAGCTCTCCGCGTCCGGCGGCAGCGGCGGCTACACCTGGACCGCTACCGGCCTGCCCGCCGGACTGTCGATCAGCTCCGGCGGCCTGATCTCCGGCACGCCGACCACCGCGGGCACGTACTCGGTGACCGCGACCGCCAAGGACTCCTCCGGCGACACCGGTTCCACCACGTTCAGCTGGACGATCGCCCCGACCGGCGGCGGCACCTGCTCCGGCCAGAAGCTGGGCAACCCCGGCTTCGAGAACGGCACCAGCCCGTGGACCGCGACCAGCGGAGTCGTCAGCACGTCGTCCAACGGCGAACCCCCGCACAGCGGCAGCTACCTCGCCTACCTCGACGGCTACGGCAGCGCGCACACCGACACGGTCTCCCAGTCGGTGACCATCCCCTCGGGCTGCCACGCGACGCTGAGCTACTACCTGCACGTCGACACCGCCGAGACGACCACCTCGACGGCGTACGACAAGCTCACCGTCAAGGCTGGGTCGACCACGCTCGCCACGTACTCGAACCTGAACCAGGCGAACGGATACCAGCTGCGCACCGTTGACATGTCGGCGTACGCCGGCCAGACGGTGACGCTCACCTTCACCGGCACCGAAGACTCGAGCCTGCAGACGTCCTTCTGCCTCGACGACACGGCGCTGACCGTGAGCTGACCCTGCACCGGAGGAAGGCCGTCCCGCACGCGGGGCGGCCTTTCCTTGCGGGGCAAGGAACTTCCGCCTCGCGCGGGTGCGGAATGCCTCAGCCGGGCTCGGCGGCAAGCGCATCAAGCAGGATGCCGCCCGGTCACGCGCCGAGCACCGCGCGGCCCTCGGCATCCATCGGCGACCGGTTCAGCATGGCCACACCGTCGCCGTTGATCATTGCCACACCGTTGCCGTAGAACGAATCCGAGGCCACTCACCGGCAACTGCTTCCCGGCCAGGAAGCCGCAGCGTCACACCTCGACCACCTCCGCCAGAGTCGGCAGCGAAGGATGCGCCCC
The DNA here is from genome assembly GCF_029087445.1 of Amycolatopsis sp. La24. Lineage (NCBI taxonomy): Bacteria > Bacillati > Actinomycetota > Actinomycetes > Pseudonocardiales > Pseudonocardiaceae > Amycolatopsis > Amycolatopsis sp. La24. Next base: position 5,020 of record NZ_JARACH010000096.1, on the reverse strand, counting down.
ATGCCGCGTCACCACGACCGCGGCTACTTTCGCTGCGAAACCACAGGCCGCCACCACATCCTCGGTCGTCGGCTCACCGGGGATCTCGGCGAGTCGCGCAGCAAGCGCCCCGACAAACGAATCTCCCGCGGCCGTGGTGTCGACCGCCCGGACCGCAACGGCAGCGACATGCGCGGACGACGACGCGTCGAGCACCGCGCACCCCTCCGCCCCCAGCGTCACGATCACCCAGCGGCAGCCCGTCGCGAACAGGTCAGCGCTGCCGCGTTGCAACCCGTTGCTGTCGAAGGGATCTTGGCCGGTGAGCTGCCGGAACTCGATTTCGTTCGACACCACCACATCGCTGAACGGCAGCAGCTTCCCGGCCACGTCGGCGGCGGGCGCGGTGTTGAGCACCGTCAGCACCCCGCGTGCGCGAGCAGCCGCGAACGCCCGTTCCGTCGCGTCGGCCGCCGCCTCCAACTGGCCTACCGCGACTCGAAGTCCTGGCATCGCGTCGATCGCCGCTTCGGCCGCTGCTGCGGGGATGTCGGCGTTCGCCCCGGCCACGACGACGATCGAGTTGACGCCCTCCGCGTCGACGGTGATCGCGGCCCGGCCGGTGGGCAGCGGCGACCTTCGCACGTGGGTGACGTCCGCGCCCTCGGCGACGAGGGCTTTCAGGTACTCGTCGCCGTCCTCGTCCTGGCCGACGCATCCGATCACCGCGACGTCCGCGCCGAGCCGGGCGGCGGCGACGGCTTGGTTGAGCCGCCGAGTGGAGGCGTAGGAGGGTTCGGCGACGGCGGAGGACAGGTCGTTGAAGAGGTGCTCGTGCGGCAGCACCAGCCCGAGGTCCGCCGCCTCGACCGCACCGAGGACGCCGCGCACCTCAGCCACGATGCACCTCGGCGGGCTGGGCGAGGACCGCCGGTTCGGCCGTGTGCCGGGACGGAATCATCGCGATCGCCGCGGCCGCCAGTGCCACGAGCGCGCCGAGGACGGTGACCAGGTGCAGGCTGGACCCCGCCGCGGGAGCGACGACCTCGAGCAGCAGCGACCCGATGAGCTGGCCGGCCGTGGAGGCCAGCCCCAGCAGCAGCAGGCCCAATCCGCGCACCAGCAAGGCCATCAGCGCGATCGACAACAGGCCGAGCGGCCGCCGAAGTACATCCACCACGTGCCCGGCAACGCGAAGTGCGCGCCCGAAGCCGCCATCCGCACGACGTACACGAGGCCGAGCGCCACGAAGCCGATGAGGAAGTTCCAGGTGATGGAGATGAACATCGAGCCGGACAGCAAGCCGATCTCGGAGTTGCCCGCGGGCTGCCAGCCGGCGAGCAGGCCGCCGACGAACGGCATGATCGCCAGCGCGATCATGTGCGGGGCCGACCAGTTCGGGGACACGACCAGCACCGTGGCGCAGATGGCGAGGATCGACCCGGCGATGCGCGGCGCGCTCATCGCCTGCTTGAACGGGACGCCGATGCCGAGCCGGTCGCACACCACGCCGGAGATGACCATGCCGGAGATCAGCGAGGTCTGGAAGATCGCCACGCCGAGGAAGCCCACCGTCACGCCTTCGGAGAGCACGATCACCGCGCCGCACAGGCCCGCGAAGAAGTTCCACCGCGGGATCTCGCCGCGTACGAGCTGACCCGGCAGCCGGAAGAACGCGGCGCGCGTCCGGGCCCGCGCCAGCACGATGACCAGCATCAGCACCAGGCCGGTGCCGAAGGACACCAGCGCGGCGGCGTGCCCGTCGCCGAGTTCGGTGCCGAGATGTCCGTTGACCAGCGACTGCAACGGGCCGAGCATGCCGGCGAAGACGGTCGCGATCGTCAGCACGACGACCGAGGTCGCGCGCCGGGTGGGTGACGTACTCATCGAATCCTCCTTGATCCCGAGTGCGCGCGGCTCAGCTGTCGCGTCCGGCGAGCCAGGTCAGCGCCTGGGCGAAGAGCTTGCGGTAGCCGTCCCAGCTCATGAACTCCTCCGGAGCCCAGTGCGGGGAGATGTCCGAGGTGAACGCGAGGGTGCGGCCCTCGCCGAACCGCCGCGCGGCCAGCATGACGTCGCCCTCGACGGTGGCGAGCAGTTCGGCGTCCGGCTTCAGCGTGGTGTGCTGGTAGCCCAGCAGGATCGGCCATTCCTGATCGAGACCGGCGACCACCGGGTGGCCGGACTGCACGACCTGGGCGCGGACGCCCTCCGGGGTCTCGACGCGGTCGTCGAACGGGTCGATGTCGACCGGGAGGATCTCCTCGATCGGCGTCCGGTGGTAGTTGGCCTTGCCCTCGAAACCCTGGAAGCTCAGGTAGCCGCCCGCCATCATCAGGCCGCCGCCGCCCCGGACCCACTCGCGCAGCAGCTTGAGCCGGTTGGGCGTCGGGCGGCCGCGGGTGAACGTGTCCGGGTGCAGCAGCAGCGTGTTGGAGCCGACGTCGGAGAGCAGCACGACGTCGTAGGCCCCGAGTTCCTCCAGCGTCTGCGGGAACTTCTCGGCCACGTCGTGCGAACGCAGGTGAGTCACCTCGACCCCTTCCGCCGCCAGCACCGCCAGCAGCCGCTCGCACCCGATCTCCACCTGCGTGTGCGCGAACGGGTTGTATCCCTTGTGGTCGATCGTCGCACTGACCCACGACTCCCCGGCTAGCAGGACCTTGACCATCGACGACTCCTTCGGGCGAAAGCTTTAGCGTGTGTTGCGCAACATAGCGCAACAAGGCCAATATAGGATGCGGTTGCAGTCGCCGTCAACGCTCGAACGGGGAGGAGCCGGATGTCGCTGGCGAAGGTGGCCCGAGAGGCCGGGGTGGCGGTGTCGACGGTGTCGAGGTACGTCCGGGGCGAGCTCAACGTCGCCTCCGAGACGGCCCGGCGCATCGATGCCGCACTGTCCGCCGAAGGGCATCCGCCCGTCCAGAAACAGGTGACCGGGCTCAGCCTCGGCCTGGTGGTCCCGTCGCTGGACAACCCGTATTTCTCCACGCTGGCGGACGCGGTGGCCGACGCCGCCGCGACGGACGGCATCGACGTGTTCACCGCCCTCACCGGCTCGTCGCCGTCTCGGGAGCGCGCCAGCGTCGAGCGCCTGATGCGGGTGCCGGACGTGGGCGGGCTGATTTATTTGGGGATGAACAGCACCAACGAGGCCTTCGCGGGCCGGCTGGCGGGCGATTTCCCGGTGGTCTTCCTCGACAAGTACGTCGAAGCCGCCGGACCGAGGATCGCGCACATCACCGCGAACAGCTTCGGCGGCGCGTACCAGGCGACCACCCACCTGATCTCCCAGGGCCACCGGCGCATCGCCCACGTCGGCGGCCCGGCCGGGCTGCGGACGGCCGACCAGCGCGAGGCCGGGTACCGCGCGGCGCTGAAGGCGCACGGGATCGAGGCCGACGAGGCGATGATCGTGCGCGGCACGTTCAGTTCGGCGTTCGGCATGAACTTCTTCGCGCACATGGCGCGAGCCGGCGCGGAGCCGACCGCGGTGTTCACCGCCAGCGACATCGCCGCGGTAGGCCTGCTCGAAGCCGCCCGCCGCGCCGGGGTCGCGGTGCCAGGGGACCTGTCGGTGATCGGCTGCGACGGCATCACCCTCGGCGAATGGACCTCGCCGCGCCTGACGACCGTTGCGCAACCGACCGAGCAGATGGCCCGCAAAGCAGTCGACGAGATCACCCGCCTCGCGGCCGGGGACAGCCCCGCCGACCACGTGCTCTCGATGCAGCTAGTCGTCCGCGAATCGACCCGGGAGTACTCCGCATGACCGACGACGCCCTTGACCTGCTGCGCGACCTCGTGCGCCAAGACACCACCTCCGGCAGCAACGCCGCACAGGCCGCCGCCCAGGAACTGGCGACCTCCTACGCCACGGCTATTGCGGGCGTACGCGTGCTGCAACGTTCCACCACCGGCCGCCCGTGGGTACTGCTCGGCACCGGATCGGGCAGCGGGCCACTGTTCGTATGCCACATCGACACCGTCCCGGTCGGCTCCCCCGATCTGTGGGACCGCACCCCGTTCTCCGCGGACACCGACGAGAAGTACCTGCACGGCCGAGGCAGCGTCGACATGAAGGGCGGCCTGGTAGCCGCCCTGGAAGCGTTGCGCACCGCCGCGGAAGCCGGTGCCGACGCACAAGTCCTGATCACGAGCGACGAAGAAATCGGCTGCCGCGGCGCGGCGGAGGCCGCAAGCTCGCTGGAGCTGACGCCGCAGATCGTCGTAGTACCCGAGGCAACGCAAAACCGCGTCTCGCTCGGCCATCGCGGAGCCACGTGGCTGCGCCTCGCCGCGTCCGGCAAAGCCGCTCACGGGTCCACACCGCACCTCGGCCGCAACGCGATCCAACTACTCGCCGACCGGGCCCTGGGTGCGCTCGACTCGTTTCCGCTGTCCACTGAGGACTATCTGGGCAAGGAGACCGTCAACGTCGGCACCTTCGAGGGCGGAACCGCGACGAATATCGTTCCCGCTGCGGCAGTTCTGACGCTGGACGTGCGCACCGTAGACGGAGGAGCGCCCGCGATCGCCTGGGCGTCTTCGCTCGATCCGGCAATCAGTACCGAGGTGGATCTCGACCTGCCCGCCGTCCGGACCCCACGCCTGCCGGACGCGCTCTCCGACCAAGTCACCGCTCCAGCCGCCACCTACTTCACCGACGCCTCAGCATTGGCCGGATCGGTGGCCGGAGCCCCGATCGTGATCTGGGGACCAGGAGACCCACGCGAAATGCACGCAGCGAACGAAAAACTGGAACTGGATTCCTGGCAAGAGGCGTTGCGCAACTATCAAGAACTGGTACTTTCCGCCGCACGGTGACCCCACAGTCCAATATGGACTGAGACCCCCGCCCCTGGGTCCCCCAACCAGCTACGCCCCCGCACCGATGCACCCAACGAGCGAGGCACCCAGCCCCTCCCCCGCACCCCGATACGAAGCTCTCCTGCGGTCTGGGGTGGCTTGTCAAGGCATCTTTCCCGCCTTGACAAGCCACCCCAGACCGTCAGCACAATCAAGCTTCGGGGTGCCCCAC
>NZ_JARACH010000095.1:0-24444 GCF_029087445.1 Amycolatopsis sp. La24 | reverse complement strand
AAGCCCCGCCCCGCGCTCGCACGGCAGACGGGCGCGAAACAGTCCAGTCACGCGGCTCAACCAACGAGCCACCCCACCCCACCCACCCAAACGGAGTGATCCCCTAGACCAGTCCCGGAAACAACAACCAGAAGCCCCCAACGCCGCACTCGCGCGCCGAGCGGGCACGAAAAATAAATCAGTTGCGCGAGCGCGAGACGGTCGGCAAGGTAGTCGGCGTCCGGCGGGTTGCCGTCGGCTGCCGGAAGCAAGGGAGGTGCGTCGTGGAGTTTGTCCGGGCGCTGTCCTGCCCTCTTCCGCCCGCCCGCCTCGGCTAGAGCACGCGCTCGCCCGGTGGGCACCCTCATCTAGGAGAACCCACCAGTGCGCGAGCACGATTTCGACGAATTTTCCGACGCCTCCGACTACACCGACCGCCGGATGCGCCGTCGCCCCCGCTTCGACGACGGGCCTGCCCCCGCTCGCCGGGGACGGCTCACCGAAGCCGAGCGAGTCCGTCTCGCCCAGCTTCGCGAAGACGCCTACACCGAAACCGCACTGCCCGACGGCGCCGACCGATGGACCAACTGGGACGACGCCGACCAAGGTCCGCATCCGCGGCCCGATTGGGTGGTCACCGAACTCGCCGCGGTCGACACCGACCTGGGCGTGCTCAAGACCGGCAAGGAAGCCGACGTGCATCTGCTTCGCCGCAACCTTCCCGGAGAAGACGGAGTTCTGCTGGCAGCCAAGCGATACCGCTCAGACGAGCACAAGCTGTTCCACCGCGACGCGGGTTATCTCGAGGGCAGGCGGATGCGCCGGTCCCGCGAGATGCGGGCGATGGCCGGGCGCACCTCGTTCGGCCGCAACCTGATCGCCGAACAGTGGGCGGTGGCGGAGTTCGCCGTCCTCAGTCGCTTGTGGACGATCGGCGCGCCGGTGCCGTATCCGGTGCAGCGGCACGGCACCGAGATCCTGCTGGAGTTCCTCGGCGAGTCCGACGGCACCGCCGCGCCGCGGCTGGCTCAGCTGCGGCCCGGGCCGGACGAGCTGGCCGACCTGTGGGAGCAGGCCGTGTCGGCGCTGGAACTCCTGGCGGGGCAAGGACTCGCGCACGGCGACCTGTCCGCGTACAACCTCCTGGTGCACGAAGGCCACCTGATGGTGATCGACCTGCCCCAGGCGGTCGACGTGATCGCGAACCCGCGCGGCCGGGAATTCCTCGCCCGCGACGTCGCGAATCTCGCCGGCTGGTTCCACAGCCGCGGACTGTCCGAACAGGTCACCGGCACCGATGACCTGGTGCGGGAACTGGAAAACGCGGCCGGTCTCGGCTGAGTCCCCGGGCGGGGCCGCGGGTGTGCGACAGGCCACACCTGCGACCCCGCCCACAACCGTGCACCTGGGTGCGGGGCAACCGCTCTCTCTCAGGTAGAGTGTGTCAAGACCGCAACGGCGGCGTGGATGAGTTGGTGTCCGTCGCCTCCACAGTCCGCAGAAGGACTCGCGGCCATCCGAAGCAATTTCCGTCGGTGTGCCACGCCATGGCTCGGCACACCGGGTCCGTCCCTGTGAACGCCCATCGCCACACCATCTTGCCCTGCCTGCGCGCGGGCAGCCCGGGCCTCCTTGCGACGTGCCACGTCCGAGAGGCATTTGTGACGATCACGTACGACTCCGGCCAGTCCGCCCGCTCCCGAGCGGGCCGCCCCGAGCGCAAGCCGCGGCACCGGCCGGCCGGTGGAGACGTTCTCCACGACGACACGGTGGAAACCCCCGCCGTGAAGACCTTCGCCCAGCTGGGCCTGCCCGAGCCGCTGCTGCGGGCGCTTTCCGAGGCGGGCATCGACGCGCCGTTCCCGATCCAGTCCGCGACCATCCCGGACGCGCTGGCCGGCCGCGACGTGCTGGGCCGCGCCCAGACCGGCTCCGGCAAGACGCTGGCCTTCGGCCTGGCCATCCTGGCCCGGCTCGACGGCGGCAAGGCCCGCCCGAAGCGCCCCCGCGCGCTCGTGCTGGTGCCGACCCGCGAGCTGGCCATGCAGGTGGCCGACTCGCTGACGCCGCTCGCCAAGTCGCTCGGCCTGTGGTGCCGCACCGCGGTCGGCGGCATGTCCTTCGGCCGCCAGGCGGAGTCGCTCGCCCGCGGCGTCGACCTGCTGATCGCCACCCCGGGCCGGCTGTCGGACCACGTCCGCCAGGGCACCGCCTCGCTCGGTGACTGCAACTTCATCGCGCTCGACGAGGCCGACCAGATGGCCGACATGGGCTTCATGCCGCAGGTCCGCGAGATCATGGACCTCACCCCTCCGGGCGGGCAGCGGCTGCTGTTCTCCGCGACGCTCGACGGCGACGTCGACAAGCTGGTCCGGCAGTACCTGGCCGACCCGGTCACGCACTCGGTCGCGCCGTCGACCGCGAGCGTCACCACGATGGACCACCACCTGTTCCAGGTGTCGCACTCCGACAAGCAGGACATCATCACCCGGATCGGCGCCCGCGAGGGCCGCACGATCATGTTCGTGCGCACCAAGCACCACGTGGACCGGCTCACCGAGCGGCTGCGCGAAAGCGGCGTGCACGCGGTGGCCCTGCACGGCGGCAAGACCCAGGGCCAGCGCAACCGCGTTCTGTCCGACTTCAAGGAAGGCCACGCGGCGGTCCTGGTGGCCACCGACGTCGCCGCGCGCGGCATCCACGTCGACGACATCTCGCTGGTGCTGCACGTCGACCCGGCCGCGGACCACAAGGACTACCTGCACCGCGCCGGCCGCACGGCCCGGGCGGGCGCGTCCGGCATCGTCGTCACCCTGGTGACGCACGACCAGCGGCGCACCGTCCGCCGGATGACCGACCGGGCCGGCGTGCGCGCCGAGACCACGATGATCCGCACCCACGACGACGACCTGTCCCGCATCACCGGCGCCCGCGAGCCGAGCGGCGAGCCGGTCGTGGAGCGTCGCCGGGAGTCCCCGCGCCGCTCCGGCGGCCGAGGCTTCGGCGGCGACCGCGGCGGCTTCCGAGGCCCGCGTGAAGGCGGCGGCTACCGCGGCGGACGCGAAGGCGGCGGCTACCGCGGCTCGCGCGAAGACCGCGGCGGTTACGGCTCGCGCGAGGACCGCGGTCCCCGCGAAGGCGGCTACAACCGCGGCTCGAACGACGGCCGGGGCTCCCGCGAAGGCGGTTACGCCCGCGAGGGCGGCTACTCGCGCGAGGGTGGTCGCGAAGGCGGCTACGCCCGCGAAGGTGGTTACGGCTCCCGCGAGAACCGCGGCGGTGGCGGCTACAGCCGCAGCCGCCAGCAGTCCCGCTCCGGCGGCGGCTTCGGCCGCCCGAGCCGCGGCCCGCGCCGCGGCCACGACGCCTGATTGATCCCGGGAGAACGGCCCCGCTTCGGCGGGGCCGTTCTTCGTTTCCGGGCCGGATTCGCCTGCTGAACCAGGTCGCATGCCCCGGATCGAGCCTGGGCTCGGCGTCAGGCCGCGATGCCATAGCACCGCGACAGTGGCGCTTCGACGCAGCGGTCTTCTTTGAAGCAGGATCTTGCGCGCCAGCCAGCCCGCGCCCGAACCCCGACACGGCGGCCGTCGCTGAGCGGGGGGTCGCAGGCCAAACCACCCACCGCAGCCTGCACTCCGAGAGTCACAACCCGACAGGGCGGCCGTCGCTGAGCAGGTGCTCGCCTGCCGAACCACACCGCCAGCCCTCATCCCGACAGTCGCGCTCCGGCTGCTGAGCAGGGGTGCACGCCAGACAGCACCCCCGGAAAGCCCCAGCCGCCGACCATGGTCTCGACACTCAGCCAGTCCGCACCCGACAAAAGTGGCCATCGCCAAGCAGGGCCCTCGCCACCAGCCAGCCCGCACCCCGCCAGCCGCGCCCGCCACCCCGACCAGAGCCCGCGCCCACCACGCCCAACCCCGTCGCACCAGTCTGTTTCCGTTGCCCTGCCCCGCTTCCCGTCCGTCTGGAAGCGGGGGTGGGGAACGCGGCGCCCGGCCGGATGCGACACTGCCTCAGTGACTGACACTCCGCCGCTGCCGCCTGAGAACGTCTTCGACTGGATTGAAGCCGAAGGCCAGCGGCGGGCGGAAGCCGGTCTCTCGCGGCGGATGAATCCTCGGCCCGCGCAGCACTCCGTGCTCGACCTCGCTGGCAACGACTACCTCGGCCTCGCCCGCGACAAGCGCGTCGCCGGGGCGGCCGCCGCAGCCGCGTTGCGGTGGGGGGCCGGGGCGACTGGATCGCGTCTTCTCACCGGGTCCACCGAACTGCACGTCGAGCTCGAGCACGAGCTCGCCCGCTTCTGCGGGGCCCAGGCGGCGCTCGTCTTCTCCTCCGGATTCACTGCCAACCTCGGCGCGGTGACCGCCCTGTCCGGGGCCGAATCGGCGATTGTCACCGACAAATACGTCCACACGTCGCTGGTCGAAGGCTGTCGGCTGTCCCGCGCGGACATCGCGGCTGTCGAGCACTCGACTCCGTCGGCGATCAAGCACGCGCTGGCCACCCGACGCAAACCGCGGGCGATTGTGGTTACTGACTCGGTGTTTTCCGCTGACGGTGAGGTCGCGCCGCTGGGCGAACTCGCCGAGATCTGTCGTGCGCACAGTGCTGCGTTGGTCGTCAACGACGCGCACGGGTTCGGTGTCCTCGGCGAAGGCGGACGGGGCGCGGTGAGCGCTGCGGGATTGTCGTCGGCGCCGGACGTCGTCACCACGCTCACGCTTTCCAACGCCTTGGGTGCGCAAGGCGGCGCAGTGGTCGGTCCGCGCCGTGTGATCCGGCATCTCGTCGACACGGCTCGCAGCTTCATCTTCGACACGGCTCTCGCGCCGGCCAGTGCCGCTGCCGCGCTGACGGCGTTGCAGGTGCTCAAGTCCGAACCGGAGCTGCCGGCGAAGGTCATCGAGAACGCCGGGAACCTGGCGATGAGCCTGAAGCACGCCGGTCTGCCGGTCGATCTTCCGGAGGCTGCCGTGGTCGCGGTGCGGACGCCGTCGCCGCAAGCTGCGAGCGCGTGGGCGGAAGCCTGTGCGGAGCAAGGGATTCAGGTCGGCTGCTTCCGCCCGCCCGCGGTGCCGGACGGCGTTTCCCGGCTGCGGCTTACCGCCCGCGCGGATCTGTCCGAGGCGGACATCGACCGGGCGGTGAAGGTGATCGCCGCGACCGCGCCTCGCGGTTAAGCCGGGCGGCGCATGGTGATGTGCGGGATCCCGTCCTCGAGGAATTCCTCGCCCTCAGCCACGAAACCGAACCGCGCGTAAAGCTGCTGCGCATAGGTCTGCGCGTCCAGTACGAACGCGCCGGTCGCCCCGTCCAGCGCAGCCGCCATCAGTTGCGCCGCCAAACCCTGGCCGCGGGCTGACTTCGCCGTCACCACTCGGCCGATGCGCCGTCCGCCGCTCGGCTCGGCCAGGACGCGCAGGCACGCGAGAACCTCGGTATCGGAGGCCACCCAGAAATGCTCCGTCTCCGGAAGCAGATCGAGCCCGTCGATGTCGGCGTACACGCAGTCTTGTTCCACCACGAACACGTCCGACCGCAGCCGGAGAATCGCGTAAAGGTCGGCCGCGGCGAGGTCGGGCCCGGCGGCGCGGTGCAGAGTCGTCACGCCGCCTTGCTTAACACAGCTCAGCCGAGCAGCCGCGCCTGGGACTGGGCCGCGATGTCGTCGGAGAACTGCGAAACCCGCGTGTACACCCCGGGCTTGCCCGGTTTTCCGCAGCCGTCGCCGAAGGACACGATGCCGATCAGGGTGTCGCCCTCGACGAGCGGGCCGCCGGAGTCCCCCTGGCAGGCGTCCTGGCCGCCCTGCGGGTAGCCGGCGCACACCATGCTCGACGGGTCGTAGGTGTCGTAGGCCGTCTTGCACGTGGAGTCGCTGACCAGCGGCACCTGGGCGCTGCGCAGCACGTCCGACCGCTCCCCGCCTTCGGACAGCCGTCCCCAGCCGAGCACGGTCGCCTGCGTGCCTTCCGCGTACAGCGACTGGTCGCTCTTGTCCGCGACCTTCGCCGCGCGGTAGGGCAGCCGTCCGCGCACGGTGAGGACCGCGATGTCGTCGCCTCTCGTCGGGTCGCTGTAGTCCGGGTTCACCCAGACCCGCGAGACGCCGAGTTCCACGCCGTCGCTGCTCCGCTTGTCCTGGCGGCCCGCGACCACGTGGACCGACGACTTCGGCAGGGCTTTCGCGCAGTGCGCGGCGGTCGCCACCGCGGACGGGCTCACGATCACCGCGCCGCAGAACTGCGAGCCGCTCTGGTCGGTGAGGTAGACCGCGTACGGATGGTCGGCCAGCGAAGCCTCGCTGCCGCCGACGATCCGGGGCTGCGCGTGCGAACCCGGGTCGGACGGCGTCGCCGCCCAGGCCGAGCCGACCGGGACCGCGATCGCGGCGGCGAGCAGCGAGCCCGCCGCGAGCAGGACCGGACGACGGAACTTCGCGGGCATGGGCTTTCCCTTCATCGGCACTACGACGGCACAGCCTGGACGCGCACGGGAATCAACCGGCTCCGGCGCGTGCACACACGGCCGCGATTACCCTAAACGGGCCAAGCCCAAAACGGTGTCACTGGAACGGGTGGAGTCTCTATACACCGAGCGCATTCGCTTAGCTGGGGGCATGCGACGGAAAACAGCCGCGACGGCCGGCGCGCTGACGCTCTTTCTGCTGGCCGGATGTGCCACCAGCACCCCCGCGGCTCCCCCGCCGAGCCCGTTGAGCGCGCCGTCGGCACCGCCCAGTCCGACACTTCCGGCAACTCGGACAGCGACGAGCGCGCCCGCCGTCACCTGGCAGGTGGGTGCTCATCCGCTGCCGCGCCGCCCGGACGGCTTCGGCGAGATCCGGCCGACTCCACCCGAACTGGTGAACCGTTCGCTGCCGACCCAGGACTTCCTCCCGCCGCCGTCCGGCACGACGTACACCTCGAAGATCGCCGACGTCCCCGACGCCGTGCTCAAGCGCAGCACCTGGCAGGCCGCCTGTCCGGTGTCGTCGGCCGACCTCCGGTACGTCACGCTTTCCTTCTGGGGCTTCGACCATCGCACGCACACCGGCGAACTCCTGGTGAACAAGGACGCGGCTCCAGGGGTGGTCAAGGCGTTCGGCGAGCTGTACGCGCAGCAGTTCCCCATCGAGGAAATGCGCATCACCTCCCCCGCCGAACTCGACGCCCCGCCGACCGGCGACGGCAACGACACCAGCGCGTTCGTCTGCCGTCCGGTGCGCGGGCAGAAGAACTGGTCCGCGCACGCGTACGGGCTCGCGGTGGACGTCAATCCGTTCTGCAACCCCTACACCAAGGACGACCTCGTCCTCCCCGAACTGGCGTCCGCCTACGTCGACCGCGCGAACGTGCGGCCGGGGATGGTCACCGCGGGCGGCCCGGTCGTGCGCGCGTTCGCCGCGGCGGGCTGGCAGTGGGGCGGGGCGTGGAAGTCGCCGGTCGACCGGATGCATTTCACAGCCAACGGCGAGTGAGCCGGGAACACCGGGGCGGGCATCCGGGGTTGACTAGGCTGGCAGCAGACCGCTTTCGGGAAGGACCGCCGTGCCGCACTACGACCTGGTGATCATCGGGACCGGATCGGGAAACTCGATCCTCGGGCCGGAGTTCGCCGACCTCCGGACGGCCATCGTCGAGAAAGGCGTGTTCGGCGGGACCTGCCTGAACGTCGGCTGCATCCCGACGAAGATGTTCGTCTACGCCGCCGACGTCGCCGCGACGCCCGCGCACAGCTCGCGCTTCGGCGTGGACGAGGAGCTCACCGCGGTGCGCTGGCCGGACATCCGCGACCGGATCTTCGGCCGGATCGACCCGATCGCCGAGGGCGGCGCGGAGTACCGCGAGAACCACGAGGACAACCGCAACGTCGACGTCTACCGCGGCGAAGGCCGGTTCACCGGCATGAAGGAGCTGCGGGTCAGCTTCGCCGACGGCCGTCCGGACGAGGTCGTCACCGCGGACCGGTTCGTGCTCGCCGCGGGCGGGCGGCCGGTGATCCCGGACGTGCCGGGGCTGGCCGAAACCGGCTACTACACCTCCGACACGGTCATGCGGCTCGACACGCTGCCGGAGCGGATCGTCATCCTCGGCGGCGGATACATCGCGGCGGAGTTCGCGCACGTCTTCGCGTCGTTCGGCGTCGCGGTCACGATGGTGAACCGTTCCGGCGCGCTGCTGCGCCAGGAGGACGCGGACGTCAGCGCCCGGTTCACCGAACTGGCTTCGCAGCGGTTCGACGTCCGGCTGGACCGCAAGACGGTTCGCGCGCGCAGCACGGACAACGGGGTCGCGCTGGATCTCGAAGGACCGCAGGGCGCGGAGACCGTCGAGGCCGACCTGATCCTGGTCGCCACCGGCCGCAAGCCGAACTCGGATCTGCTCGACGTGGCTGCCACCGGCGTCGCCACCACCGAACGCGGGCACGTCGCGGTGGACGACTACCAGCAGACGTCCGTCGAAGGCATCTACGCGCTCGGGGACATCTCGTCGCCGCTGGAGCTGAAGCACGTCGCGAACCACGAAGCCCGCGTGGTGCAGCACAATCTGGCGCACCCGGACGACCGCATCAAGGCCGACCACCGGTTCGTGCCGCACGCGGTGTTCACCTCGCCGCAGGTGGCGTCGGTCGGGCTGACCGAGGCGCAGGCGACCGAGCGCGGACTGTCCTTTGTGGTCTCGAAGCAGGACTACGCGGGCATCGCCTACGGCTGGGCGATGGAGGACACCTCCGGTTTCGCGAAGCTGCTGGCCGATCCGGCGACCGGGCAGCTGCTGGGCGCGCACATCATCGGCCCGCAGGCGTCGACGGTGATCCAGCCGCTGATCCAGGCGATGAGCTTCGGCCTCGACGCGCGGTCGATGGCGCGCGGGCAGTACTGGATCCACCCGGCGATGCCGGAACTGGTGGAGAACGCGCTGCTGAATCTGCCGCTGGACTGACTCCGGGGATACCCAGAGTTGATCACCCGGGGCGGGGATTCCCGAATCGGGTAACAAGGATGTCGCGTTGTTACTGTTCTCCGCGGAGGTGCGGGGACTGACATGACCGACATGATCGCCGGGGAAATCGTTGCGGCCACGGAGAATCTGGCCGCTCGCTGGACCGACGTGACGGATCTCGAGCTGGTGTTCGCCGTGCGGCGGGCCGAGCTCGGGACGACAGCCGCGACGCTCGCGTTGCTGGAGGAGCTTCGGGCGATGCCGTCCGAACGGGCCGCGGAATGCCTCGCGGTCGCGGTGGCCGCGCTGGACGACGTCCGGCGCACTGGCCAGCTGCCCGAGGCGGCGCTGGCGAGCTAAGAGAGGTTCAGCTGCGCGGCGGATCCGACCCGCGCAGCTGAGCCTCGAAGCTTTCGTCCCGGCGGCGCAGGACGTCGCGGATCGCCAGAAAGACAGGCGCGACAATGAGAAACACGCTGAGACCGAACATGACGGCCACGATGAAGGCGTTTTGATCCCACTGGTCGGCGACGGTCGCGGTCTTCCCGCTGTCCACCCATTGGCAGCGCACCTCCGGCGAGGGCTGGCACTTCGGCTTCCAGCTCACGAAAAAGACGTCGATGGTGAACCACATCAGCGCGACCCCGGCGACGGCCATCAGGCACAAGAAGACCGCTCGGCTCACTATGCCGCTCCGTCGTGGCCGCGCCGTTATGTCCTCAACGTGACACAGTCACGCCAGCCTCACACGAAACGGCGCCGCCCGGACAGCGCACCGAAGATCATCTGCGTCACCATCACCACGAGCAGCACGATCAACGACACCGTCCAGCTGCCCGTCGCGTCGTGCAGCAGGCCGAACACGAACGGCCCCACCGCGGCCAGCAGGTAACCGAAGCCCTGCGCCATACCCGACAGCCGCGCCGTCTCCGCGCCGGTCCGGGCTCGCAGCGCGATCACCGTCAGGGCCAGCGAGAACACGCTCATCCCGATGCCGAGCAGGATGCTCCACAGCAGCGGCGAGAACGCGGGCGCGATGACGAGGCCCAGCATGCCGGCCGCGCCGAAGACGCCCATGCCGACGATCCACGGGCTCTGGCTCTTCTGCCGCGCCGCGATCGGCGGGATCACCAGGCTGATCGGCACCGCGATCACCGAGATCAGGCCGAGCAGCAGACCGGCGTCGGCCTTGCTGACGCCCGAGTCGATGAACACCTGCGGCAGCCAGCCCATCACGACGTAGGCGATGAACGACTGCAGGCCGAAGAAGATCGTGACGATCCACGCGAGCGGGCTGCGCATCAGCGACCGGGCGGGAGCGGAGCCCGCGGCCGGACGCGGCGGACGGCCGGTGCCGCGCGAAGCGATCAGCCATGCCACCAACGCGATCGCCGAGAGAACGCCCCAGCTGCCGAGCGCGGCGCGCCAGTCGCCGAGGGCCGATTCCAGCGGCGGGCTCAGCGCGGAACCCGCCGCGCCGCCGCCCTGCAGCGCCGCGGTGTAGACGCCGGTCATGAGCCCGACGCGAGCCGGGAACGAATCCTTGATGACCACCGGGATCAGCACGTTGACCAGCGCGATTCCCGCGGTCGCGACGAGCGTGCCGCCGAGCACGACGTACGGTCCGTCGAGCACCCGCACCGCGAGGCCCGCGGTCAGCACCGCCAGCGCGAGACCGATCGCCGGGCCGATGCCCAGGCGGCGCGACAGCACGGGCGCGGCCAATCCGGCACCGGCGAAACAGAGGCCGGGCAGGGTCGTGAGGATGCTCGCCCACACCGCGGACGCGCCGAGGCTGCCGCGCATTTCCGCGAGCAGCGGACCGACGCTCGTGATCGCCGGCCGCAGGTTCATCGCCGTCAGCACCACCGCGACCGCGAGCAGCACGCCGCCCGCCACCACGCCCGGACGGCGACCGGCGGGCACCTCCTCCTCGAGGCTGCCTTCCAGTTCGAGCTCGAGCCGGTCGGAATAGGTGGCGGTGGACACGGCTGCAGCGTCTCGGGAGTCGGCGGGCATGTGCGCTACTATTCCATACGTAGGATGATTGGATGAAGGGATCAGGCTGTGCCGTTGGCCACCACCCGCCGCGCCGGACTCGTCGACCAGGTCATCGATCAGCTGCGCGAGGCGGTCACCGCGGGCGAATGGCCGATCGGGCACCGGATCCCGACCGAGCCGGAGCTGTCCGCGCAGCTGGGCGTCGGGCGCAACACGGTCCGCGAGGCCGTGCGCGCGCTGGCGCACACCGGGATCCTGGAAGTCCGCCAGGGTGACGGCACGTACGTACGCGCGACGAGCGAGGTGTCCGGCGCGATCCGCCGCCTGTGCGGGACGGAACTGCGCGAGGTGCTGCACGTCCGGCGGCTGCTGGAGGTCGAGGGCGCCCGGCTGGCCGCGACCGCGCGCACCGAGGAAGACCTGGCTGAGCTGCGCGTCCTGCTCAACCGGCGCGACACGGACTGGGACGAGGGCCGCCTCGACGATTTCGCCCGCAGCGACGCGGAATTCCACCAGGTCGTGGTCCGGTGCGGGCACAACGGGCTGCTGCTGGAGCTCTACCGCGGCCTGATGGAGGCGATCACCGCGAGCGTGGCGTCCACTTCGGACAATCCGGAGCACGCGGAGATGATCCGGCACCGGGAACTGGTGGACGCGATCGAGGCTCGCGACGCCGACCGGGCTGCCGAGGAGGCGGCTGGGTTCCTGGACGAGCTGATCGCGCGGGCCGAGGGTTTGTGATCAGTCGTTCCGCGCTGGGCCGAGGATGGTGGAGAGCGCTCTGATCAAGCGCTTCGCGCCGCGGCGCGTCCGTTCGTCCGCGTCCTCTTCCAGCGCCTGGCACTCCCGCAGCGCTGCGTCCCGTTCGGTGTCGTACGCCGTGAACACATCGTCCACCGCGGTATGAATCCAGTCGTCCTGGTTCTGGTCGGCGTCGGCAAGAGCGGCGGCAACCACGGCAAGCCCGGCCGAGTCGTGACGGCGGAGCAAAGCCTCCGCCGTCTCGCGAGTGACAAACGTGTTGTCCGCGTCGAGCACGAGTCCCAGCAGCGGCCCCTTGGCCTCCGGCATCTCGGCGAAGCTGGCAAGGGCGCGACCGGCGTCCGCTCGGTCGAGATAGCCGGGGCTTTCCGACAGCCGAATCAGGGCCGCCACCGCGGCGCGTCTCGCGTCGTTGTTCACGACGGCATTCTCACGGAAGCGTCAGGATCTCCGCGCCGTCAGCAGTCACCACGAGGGTGTGCTCGAACTGCGCCGTCCACTTCTTGTCCTTCGTGGTGACCGTCCAGTCGTCGGCCCACAGGTCGTAGTCGATGGTGCCGAGCGTGATCATCGGCTCGATCGTGAAGGTCATGCCCTCTTCGATCAGCGTCTGCACCGAGGGCTCCTCGTAGTGCAGCACCGTCGGCGCGGTGTGGAACGCCGGGCCGACGCCGTGGCCGGTGAAGTCGCGGACCACGCCGTAGCCGAAGCGCTTCGCGTACGCCTCGATCACGCGGCCGATCACGTTGAGCTGCCGGCCCGGGCGGACCGCCTTGATCGCGCGTGCGGTCGCCTCTCGGGTGCGCTCGACCAGGAGCCGCACCTCCTCGGAGACGTCGCCGGCGAGGAACGTCGCGTTGGTGTCGCCGTGCACGCCGCCGATGAAGGCCGTCACGTCGATGTTGCAGATGTCGCCGTCCTCGATCACGGTCGAGTCCGGGATGCCGTGGCAGATCACCTCGTTCAGCGAGGTGCAGCACGACTTCGGGTAGCCGCGGTAGCCGAGCGTGGACGGGTACGCGCGGTGGTCGAGCAGGAACTCGTGCACGACCTTGTCGATGTCGTCGGTGGTCGCGCCCGGCTTGACCGCCTTGCCGCCCTCCTCGAGCGCCTGCGCGGCGATCTTCGACGCGACCCGCATCGCCTCGATGACCTCGGGCGTGCGCACTCCGTTGCCGGTGTCCCGTTTCGGCGCCGGCCGGTCCACGTACTCGGGACGGGCGATGTCGGCGGGGACGGCACGGCGCGGCGTCTGGACGCCGGGCTTCAACGGGGCGCGAACGGACATGTCCCCCAGCCTACGACCTCGCCCGGCCGCGGCGCAGCCAGCTCAGAACAGCACCGTCGCGTACTGGCCGACCTGCTGGAACCCGATCCGCCGGTATGCCGCCAGAGCGGGCGCGTTGAACCCGTTCACGTACAGGCTCGCGGTCCGGCCGAGGCCGTGGACCAGGCGGTTCACCACCGCCGCGGTGCCCGCGGTGCCGAGCCCGCCGCCGCGCCGGTCCGGGTGCACCCACACGCCCTGGATCTGGCCGACTCGCGCGGACATCGCGCCGATCTCGGCCTTGAACACGACCTCGCCGTCCTCGAACCGGGCGAACGCGCGGCCGGTGGAGATCAGCTCGCTGACCCGGGCGCGGTAGCTGGCCCCGCCGTCGCCCGCGCGCGGGTCGACGCCGACCTCCTCGATGAACATCGCGACGGCTGCGGGGAGGTAGCGGTCCAGTTCGTGCGGCCGGACGGTGCGGACCTGCGGGTCGGCGGGCACCAGCGGGTCGCCTTCGAGGGCCATCAGCGGCTGGTCGCCGCGCACCTCGCGGGCCGGGCCCCATTCCGAGGACAGCTCGTCCCACAACCCGAGCACCTGCGGGGCGGGACCGACGAGCGAGGAACAGGTGCGCTGGCGGCGCAGCGCCCGGTCGGCGAAGGACCGGAGCGCCGAAGCGTTGCCGCGCAACGGGATCAGGTTGGGCCCGGCGAAGCACAGCCCGGTGAGCCGTCCGGCGCGCACCGGACGGGCGTCGGCCGCCCACAGCTCGCCACCAAGACGCCACGGGTCGAGACCGGCCGCCTCGACCCGGGCGCTGACCATGCAGCTGCCCACCGGGTCGGCGGCGAGTGCAGCGCGCACCGCCGGATAGTCCCGATCATCGAGCAGCCGTGCACCTGCAAGCCGCAACACGGGGTCCAGAGTGCCAGATGAACCGGGTGAACGGAACGCGAGCCGGCCGACACGCTGAGATGAACGGCCCTCGCACCCGAACGGCGGCGCCCCGGCGGGCTCCGCCACCGACCGTGCCCGAATCCGCGGAAGAGGGCTCCGGAGGCACCCCGCCCGGGTGCCCCCGGAGCTTCCCCGGGGATCCGTGAAGGGCTCCCCGAGGGAATCAGATTCCGTGAAGGAGCCCTCCACGGACATCCGGGCACGGCAAGGTCCGTGGGGGCCACCCTCACGGACGCAGATTCCCGCAGGGTTCCCCTCACGACGACGCCTGCGGGCCGTGAAGGGCCCCTTCCCGGACTTGGATTCCCGCAAGGAGCCCTTCACGGACGCCCGGGCACGGCAAGGTCCGTGAGGGCCGCCCTCACTGACGCAGATTCCCGCAGGGTTCCCCTCACGACCCGCAGCCGGTCGTGAAGGAGCCCTTCACGGACGGCGGCCGCCGCGTGCGGAGCTCAGTGATGCCGCGGGACCAGGTGCAGCAGCCGCGAAGCGTGCGGCGCGAGCGTCGCGGTGAGGCTGTCCCGGCTCACGCCCAGGTTCCGGTGCGTCCACAGATCCCGCACCGCCGCCGGGCCGCGCAGACCCAGGTCCTGCCAGGACGCGGTCACCGGGGCCTCCGTCGAGCCCAGGTTGAACAGCGCGACCGTCACTCCGCCGCGGCCGTCGGAGCTGAACCACACCTGCTGCTGGGTCGCCTGCGAAACCGGACGCGCCGCCCGTCCCGCCTGGTCGACGGCCAGCACCTCGCGGTTGGTGAGCAGCTTCAGGTCGTCCGGGTCGAGTTTGGTCAGGTCGGTGCCGAGCAGCAGCGGCGACGCCTCGATCGCCCACAGCGTCATGACGCTCTGCCGTTCGTCCGGGGTGATGCCGTTCGCATCGCCGTTGCCGATCTCGATGGAGTCCAGGTCGTTCCAGTGACCGGGGCCCGCGAAGCCAGTCCACTTGGGAGCGTCGGCGAAGCGCAGCTTGACCCGCACGTCCCAGTTCGTGAGGCCGACGCAGTGCGAGTAGCACTCGATGTCGCCCTCGATCCGCCACCCGTTGCTGTAGCGCTGCCAGGTCGCGGCCTCGGCGATGCTGAGCGAGTTCGACAGTTCCAAGTGGATCGGACGGCCGGTGGCCTGGATCGCCGCGTGCCACTGCCGGATGTCCTCGCGGTTGTCCGCCGGGATATTGCCCCCGCCGGGTCCGACGAAGTCCATCTTGATGTAGTCGACGCCCCATGACGCCAGCTGCCTCGCCTGCGAGCGGACGTACGCGGCCGCGCCGGGCTTGCTGAAGTCGAGTTTCGCGGATTTGTCGTCCGCGGTGTTGCCCGCGCCCGCCATGACGATGTCGTGCACCCGGTACGGCGTGCCCTCGATCGGCGAATCGGCCGCGACCGCTTGCGCCGGGACGCCGGGCACCAGGTAGATGCCGAATTTCAGGCCGCGCTGGTGCAGGTACCGGGCCAGCGACGCGATGCCGTTGGGGAACTTCTTCGGGTCCGGCGCGACGCGGCCGAACTCGTCGACGTGGTCGTTCCAGCCCGCGTCGATGTTGATGTAGCGGTAGCCGTACGCGGCGAGCCGGTCGTGCATGACGTCGGCCTGCGCCTTGATCGTTTCCTCGGTGAACTTACGGCGCAGCGCGCTCCAGCTGCTCCAGCCCATCGGCGGCGTTCTCGCCACCGGCGTCCAGGATTCGATCGACTGGCTGTCCGCGGCGGCTGTTCCCGCCAGCGCTCCGGCCAGCACCGCCACCGCCGCGGCCAGCACACCGATCCGACTTCGCTTCATCGCGACCACCTCTCCCGGGGATCGCTTCGTTGTACAAGCGGCGCGGTGGCAGCAGCAATGATTCATCGGATCACTGACCGCTAGGCGGGACGGAACCCGCCGACCGGATCAACCCTGTTCACCACCGTGAATGCTGGGAATATCCGTCGGAGACCTCTCGACACGATCGCGAATAGATCCTATCTTTCTTGCGGCGCGCCCCAGCGTCGTTCACTGGCGAACACGGAGGTCCCGGATGAAGTTCAGACCAGCGCGCACCCTCGGGCTCGCGGTCGCGGCGCTGACCGCGACCGCGCTGCTGCCCGCCGGTGCGGCGGCCGCGTGGCCGGGCAGCCAGGACGTGTACGTCTCGCCGTGGGGCAACGATTCCGGCTCCGGGGCCGTCTGGTCGCCGGTGCGCACGCTCCCCCGCGCCCAGCAGCTCGTCCGGCAACGCGCCGCGCACCTGAACTCCGACCTGACCGTGCACGTCGCCTCCGGCACCTACCGGCTCGACAAACCGCTCGAACTCGACGCCTCCGATTCCGGCACGAACGGCCACCGGGTCGTCTGGCAGGGCTCGCCGGGCACCGTGGTCAGCGGCGGCAAGCAGGTCACCGGCTGGCATCCGGTCGCCGGACGCCCCGGCCTCTACTCCGCGCCCGCGCCCGCCGGACTGGACAACACTCGCCAGCTGTACGTCGACGGCGTCCGCGCGCAGCGAGCGTCCGGACGGCTTCCGGTCACGGTGAAGGCGACTGACACCGGGTACACCGCGTCCGCGGACACCATGGCGCACTGGCGGAACCCGAGCGACCTCGAACTGGTGTACACCAGCGGCGAGGAGCTGTGGAACGTCGAGCGCAACGGCCTGGGCCAGTGGACCGAGCCGCGCTGCCCGGTCGCCTCGGCGCAGGGCACGACGATCACCATGGCGCAGCCGTGCTGGGACAACTCGACCCGGCGCGTGATGTTCGCCGACATCCCCGGCCGTTCGGTCAACATGGTCGGCCCGGGCGATCTCACCAACGGACGGCAACCGTCCTATGTGGAGAATGCGTTCGAGCTGCTGGACACGCCGGGCGAGTGGTACCTCGACCGCTCCGCGCACACCGTGTACTACCTGCCGCGCAAGGGCGAGAACCTGCACTGGGCCGACGTCGAGATGCCCGCGCTGGAGAAGCTCGTGGACGGTCGCGGCACCGCCGAAGCGCCGATCCACGACATCTCGTTCCGCGGCATCCAGTTCTCCTACGCGACCTGGCTCGAACCGTCGTCGCCGGAAGGCTTCTCCGAAATCCAGGCCGGCTACCGGATCACCGGCGAGCGCGGCTGGGCCACGCAAGGTCTCTGCCAGTTCACGCCCGGCGGCACGTGCCCGTACGCGGACTGGACGAAGGAACCCGGCAACGTCTCGATGTCGCACGGGCACCGGCTCGAATTCCGGGACGCTGTGTTCGCGCACCTCGGCGCGGCCGGGCTCGATCTCGGCGAGGGCGCGCAGGACAGCAGCGTGTCCGACAGCGTGTTCACCGACATCTCCGGCAACGGCGTCGAAATCGGCGGCGTCAGCAAGCCGACCGCCGCCGGCGCGGACCTGACGGCGCGGGTCAAGGTGACCAACAACCACCTGTACGGCATGCCGCGCGAATTCACCGGCGGGGTGCCGATCGTCAACGGGTACTCGCAGGACAATGTCGTGTCGCACAACCAGATCGACCACGTCGCG
Organism: Amycolatopsis sp. La24; assembly: GCF_029087445.1. Taxonomy (NCBI): domain Bacteria; kingdom Bacillati; phylum Actinomycetota; class Actinomycetes; order Pseudonocardiales; family Pseudonocardiaceae; genus Amycolatopsis; species Amycolatopsis sp. La24. The sequence continues at coordinate 7,035 of NZ_JARACH010000095.1, read as the reverse complement.
TACTCCGGCATCTCGATGGGCTGGGGCGGCTGGCCGGACAAGATCAAGCAGGCCGCGACGCCGAACGTCTCGCGCAACAACGTGGTGTCGGACAACCTGATCCACGACTACATGCTTTCCCTCGACGACGGCGGCGGCATCTACACCCAGGGCATCACCGGCCCGTCGCAGGCCGAGGGCGAGAAGGTGACCGGGAACGTCATCTACGACCAGTGGGGCCTCGGCAAGTCGGTCTACACCGACAACGGCTGCACCTACGAAACCGTTTCCGGCAACGTGCTTTACCACGCGGCGTACGCCAACGTGGCCTCCACGCACGTCGACTACCGCGACTCGCTCGGCAACAACGACCCGACCGTCATCTCCGGAAACTACTGGGAGCAGGGCGATCCGGACGGCGACAAGAAGGGCGTCATCACCTCGGGCAACCACCTGCTGAACAACCCGGCCGCCGCGCCTAAGTCCATTGTGGACAACGCGGGGATCGAACCGGGCCACCGCTCGGTGCTGAACCGCCGGATCGACGGCGCGTCCGCTCCGCAGGCCCCGACGCGGATCGGCACCTTCTCGGTGTCCGGCCAGCTGTACGCGACCTGGAACCCGACTGTCGCGGAAAACGGTGCGCCGGTGCAGGATTACCTGCTGACCGCGTCGGACGGCAAGCACAGTGTCACGAGTTCGGTGTCTGCCAAGGACTTCGCGCGCACCGGGTACACGGTGATCCCGAAGCTGACTGACGGCCAGACCTACACGGTCACGGTGGCGGCGCGCAACCGGTACGGGGTTGGCCTGCCGTCGCTGCCTTCGGCACCGGTCACCGCCGCGCAGCCGGGCACCCAGCTCGCTGCTGTTCCGACCAAGGCGAAGGCGCTGCCGAGCACCGACGCGGCGAGCATCCACTGGACGCCGCCGGCGGAAACCGGGTCGACCCCGGTGATCGGCTACCGGATCACCGTGTCCGACGGCCGCACCATCGAGGTCACCGGACGCGACACGATCGTCAGCCAGCCCACCCAGAAGGGCCTGACCCGTGTCGTGGACGGGCTGAAGTCCGGCACCGCGTACACGTTCACCATCGCCGCCGTGACCGGAAACGGCGTCGGCCCCGCGGTGACGGTGCAAGCCACCACCGCGTAACCGGTGATCGGCGCGTACCGGACCTCCCTGCCGGTGCGCGCCGATCACCCTATCCGGAAAGCCCTTCGATAAGCCCCCGGCGTCGTTCCCACCTGTGCCCGGAACCGACGCCGCAAGTTCACCGCCGACGCCAGGCCGACTCGCACCGCGATCGCGTCCACCGGCAGATCGGTCTCCTCCAGCAGCCGCCGCGCCTCGGCCACCCGCCGCGACAACAGCCACGCACCCGGGCTCGTCCCGAGCTGATCAGCGAACCGGCGAGCCAGCGTCCGCGGGGAAATCCGCAAGCGGGCAGCCAAATCCTCCACCGACAGCGGTGTGCCCAACTGCTCCCCCGCCCAGTCGAGCAGCCCGTCCAACGTGTTCGCGGACGCTTGCGGCGGCGCGTACTGCACTTGCCCGCCCTCGCGATGCGTCGGCATCACCATGTGCCGCGAGACGAGCGCCGCGTGCGCCGCTCCGTGGTCCTGGCGGACCAGGTGCAGGCACAGGTCGATGCCCGCTCCTGCACCCGCGCTGGTAGCGACGTCGCCGTGGTCCACGTACAGCACGTCCGGTTCCACCTGCACCGCCGGGAAATCCCGACGCAGCTGTTCGGCGCGCGCCCAGTGCGTTGTCGCCGTTCTTCCGTCCAGCAGTCCGGTCTGCGCGAGCGCGAAGACGCCCGAGCAGATCGTGACCAGCCGCGCGCCTCGTTCGTGCGCGCTCAGCAACGCCCGGCGCACCTTCGGGGAAAGCGGCGTCTCGACCGGGAGCCAGCCGGGGATCAGTACCGTGTCGGCCGTGGCGAGCTTGGAGAGCCCGTTGGACACGTGCATCGCATACCCGGCCGACGTCGGCACCGGGCCGGGATTCTCGGTGCACACCTCGAATTCGTAGTACTGCGGCACGCCGTCTCTCGGCGTGCCGAACACTTCGGCGCCGCAGCCGAGTTCGAACGTCGACTGCACCGGCCGGACGAGGGCGACCACACGATGCATGGCAAGAAAGTACCCGATGACGTCTTTCCTGACACTGTCCCGCGCGGGCACGGGAAGCCAAGCTCGGTCTCATGCACTCCGAAATCCTTGCCCAGCCGGGCTACACGTCGGTCCCGGCCGGCGAAGCCCCGGTGAGGGACCTGTTCCCCGGCATCCGTCTCCGCCCGCTGTGGAAGGGCGAAAACGGCGCGCACGCCAACGTGGTCGAGTTCGATCCCGGCAGCACGTGGCCCGAACGCGACGTGCACGAGCCCGGTCCCGAAGAGGTCTTTGTCGTGTCCGGCACCTTCAACGACGGCGCCCGCGACTACCCGGCCGGCACGTTCATCCACGCCCCGGCGGGTTCGTGGCACGTCCCGGCTTCGGCGACCGGCTGCACGCTGTTCGTCTTCTATCCCGAGGGCTAAGCGCCGCGGTAACTCCCGATCGTCCAGGCGTTCCCCTCGGGGTCGCGGACGGTGAACGTGTGCGAGCCGTAGTCGGTGTCGTGCAGCTCCAGGCTGATTTCGGCACCGGCTTCGCGCACGCGGGCGTAGATCTCGTCGACGCGGTCCGAGACCACGTACACCGCGCTGGCGCCGGGTTTCATCTCGTCGTGCACGCCGTCGGCTGGGCCGCCGCAGCTGCCGAGCATCACGGCACCGCCTTCGGGCCAGCGGAGTTCGGCGTGCGCGACGCCGTTTTCTCCGGGCACCACGAGGGTCTCTTCGAAGCCTAGGACGTCAGTGAGGAAACGGATCGCGCCGCGCGCGTCGTTGTAACGGAAGGCGGGCCAGACAGTCGGTTGCGGAGTCATGCCACCGATTCTGCGGCGGCGGTCTTCGACTCGTCTTGGAGAAACGGGAGCTCCTCAGCCATCCACGTCCGCGGCGAACACCCCGCCAGCGCGCGCCACTCGTTCGAGAAGTGCGCCTGGTCGTAATACCCTGCGGCATAAGCGATCCCAGCCAGATCGCGATGCCCGGTGCGCAGCAACCGCACCGCCCGCTCGAATCGCAGTACGCGGGCCGCCTGTTTCGGGGCCAATCCCAGCTCTGCGCGGAACCGCTCCCCCAGATGACGGCGGCTCCAGCCGACCTCGTTCGCCAGCTCGCCGACCCGCAACAGCCCGCCGCTGCGGCGCAGCTCGTGCCACGCGCGGTCCAGCTCCGGCGGTTGTTCGGTGCGCTCGACCGCCCGCGCGGCCAGCACCTCGTCGAGGATCGCGAACCGGGTGCGCCAGTCGTCCGCCGCGGCCAGCCGGTCCGGCAAACGGGCGAGGTCGCCGCCGAAGTCGGCCAGGTCGGTTACCCGGCCGGTCAGCTCCGCGGCGGTGACGCCCAGCAGCGTCCGCGCCCCCAGCGGGTCCAGCTCCAGCTGCACCCCGCGCTGCACCCGGTCCTGCGTGATCAGCGCGGGTTCGGTGTGCAGGCCGCCGACCACGCTCTGCAGCGCTCCCGCCCCGGCCAGCCCGGCGTACCGGATCGGGTCTTCGAGGCTGATCACGAGCGTGATGTGCCGCGAGGGCAGCCCGCGGTGCACCTCGAGGGTGACGTTCTCCTGCGCGTACCCGACGTAGCGCGTGACCAGGCCCCGCAACACCGGATGCGGCGGACGGGCGGCCCAGCTGTGACTCACGCGACCAGGCTAGCCCCGATCCGGGCGAATTCTGCTACCACGGGAGAGCGGTCCCCACGATGAGGAGAAGCCCGATGACGATCCAGGAACAGGCGCAGCAGCTCGAACTGCTCGCCGACCAGGTGCCGACCGGAATCGCCCTCGCCACCAAGGGCGAACTGGAAGACCTGCAGGCCCAGGTGCTCGGCCTGCTCGGCGAAACCGGCTCCGCGACCGCCATCCAGGGTTCGGTGCAGATCGCGATCCGGCAGATCGACGAGGTCGCGGCTTCGCTGGAGAACGTCCGGATCCAGATCCGCGAAGCCGCCCAACATCACCTGCGCGGCTGACATGGTCGCGCACGCCGGCGAGTTGGCGGAAGTCGCGCTGGCCAATGTCGTACGCGAGTATCCGCACTACGAGAGCCACTGGCGCCTCGACGATACTCCCGTCCCGGCGATCCGGGAGCTGCACCCGTGCTTCTACGGCAGCTTCGACTGGCATTCGTGCGTGGAAATGTTCTGGGTGCTGGTGCATCTACTGCGCCGATACCCGACGCTCGTCCCGGCCGACGAGATCCGCGCCGTGCTGAATGCGCACCTGACTGAGCCCGCGTTGGCTGCCGAAGCCGCCTACTTCGCGCCGGAGCAGCACCGCACGACCCAGCGTCCGTATGGCTGGTCGATCCTGCTGGCGCTGACGTTCGAGACCGCCACCTGGGACGACCCGGACGCCGCGCGCTGGTCCGCGGCGCTGCAACCGTTGAGCAGGCTTTTCGTGACCCGCTTCCTCGACTGGCTGCCGAAGGTCACGTACCCGATTCGGTACGGTCTGCACGAGAACGGCGCTTTCGGACTCTCTCGTGCGCTTCCCTACGCTCGGCACCTGGCCTCCCGGGGCGAGCCGCAGCTGTTGCAGGTCCTCACCGAAACGGCGTGGCGCTGGTTCGGGGAGGACCGCGACTACCCCGGGGCTTGGGAGCCGTCCGGTGCTGATTTCCTCAGCCCCGCCCTGGCCGAAGCCGAGCTGATGAGCCAGCTGGTACCCGATTTCGGTGCCTGGCTGGAGGGTTTCCTGCCGGGGATCGGCGAGCGGAACCCGGCGGCGCTCTTCACCCCGGCGGTGGTGACCGACGCTTCCGACGGGTTGATCGCCCATCTGCACGGGCTCAACCTCCACCGCGCGTGGTGCTGGCAACGGATCGCAGCGGCGTTGCCGGAGGGAGACGGCCGGATCGCGGTGATTGAGGCGGCTTCGCGCGAGCATGCGGAGGCTGGGCTGCCGCAGGTGGCGGAGGGGCCGTATGCGGTGGAGCATTTCTTGGCTTACTACGCGCTGCTTCTGCTGAGCGACGCCGAAGCGGGGAAGGCCTGAAGTAGTGTCGGATCCATGGTTATCCATCGAAGTGCTGGACGGAGAATCCTCCGCGAGCGATTGGCGGAGCACCTACTCCGACGTGTTGCTCAAAGCCGCGATCGTCGACCGCGCCGTGCGATGGTCCTGGCGGACGCACGAACGCGGCGTCGTCTTCGAGATCGCCTTCAGAACCGAGGCGATCCGCGACGAATTCTGCGCCCAGCCGTCTGTCAGGACAGCGCTCGCCGCCGTGCCGGATCCGCGCCACGGGCTCACGATCACCCCCGGCGGCTAGCTTTCCGGCAACGGCTCCCGATGCTCCGCCCGCAATCCGTCGAGGGAAACCCGCAGCAGCCGGTTCCACATGTGCGGTCGGCAAGCGTCCGTGAACTGCGCCGCGTACCCCAGCGAGATCAGCAGCAGCACCAGATCATCCGTAGTCACCCCGGGCCGCAGCAACTCCTCCGCGCGCGCCCGTAGCTCCTCCAGAACCGCACGGAGTTGCGGGATCCCCGTCGGGTCGGGGTCCGTCCACGTCAGCGCGAAGCTCTCCATGATCGCGCGGTGCCGGGCGCAGCCGGACAACGCCTGCCGATAGAAATCGGTCAGCGCGGCCCACGGGTCGTCCGCCTCGATGGCTGCCTGCCGCGCGGACTCGGCCCACCGGGAGAAGTCCTGGTCCAGGACCGTCCGGACGAGGTCTTCCTTCTTCGGGAAATGCCGGTACAGCGTCCCCATGCCGACCCCGCTGCGCCGGGCGATCTCGCGGACGTCGACGGCGGCTCCCTGCTCCGCCATCACCTCGGCGGCGGCTTCGACGATCGCCTCCCGGTTGCGGATCGCGTCCGCACGGAGGGCGCGACGACGGGTGGGAGTCTGCGGGTCAGCCACGGCCATGTGCCGAGCATACTCGCTTACCCGGAGCACATGCTCCGCCTAGTGTGCTACTTTGCGGAGCAAGTGCTCCGCCTAGTGAAGGAGATGCCGTGCCCACCCTCGACGACTGGAATGTCCGGATTCTCGCCGAATTCCGGGAGAACGCCGGGTACGTCGCCTGGAGCAGTCCGGAGCAATTCGCCGCGGGCCGGCCAGTTCCGCCGTATCTGCCGGGGTTTCCGGAAAAGGGGATGCCGCTGATCCTCGTGCACCACATCGGGGCGAAAACCGGGAAAGCGCGGATCAGCCCGCTGTTCTACCAGCCGGTCGGCGACAACTGGGCGGTCTTCGGCACGCACGGCGGCAGTCCGCGCGACCCCGCGTGGTACCGCAATCTCATGGCGAATCCGCGGACGGTCATCGAGGCGGGCGCGGAGGAAATCCCGGTCGAAGCACGGCTGACCGCCGGGGAGGAACGCGCCAAGATCTGGGCGGACCAGATCGCGCAGGTCCCGAAATTCGCCGAGTTCGAGGCCGCTTCCGGGCGGCAGGTACCGGTCGTCCTGCTGGAACGCCGCTGAAAAATAAAGGGCTCCCTGACCGAAGCCGGGGAGCCCTTTCGCAGGGAAAACTCAGCCGACGGTGACGCTCGGCGCGCCCTCGCCGATCGACTCGCCGGATTCCTCGGCGATGCGCATGGCTTCTTCGATGAGGGTTTCCACGATGGCGTGTTCGGGCACGGTCTTGATGACTTCGCCCTTGACGAAGATCTGGCCTTTGCCGTTGCCGGAGGCGACGCCGAGGTCGGCTTCGCGGGCTTCGCCGGGGCCGTTGACGACGCAGCCCATGACCGCGACGCGCAGCGGGATTTCCATGCCTTCCAGGCCTGCGGTGACCTGGTCGGCGAGGGTGTAGACGTCGACCTGGGCGCGTCCGCACGACGGGCAGGACACGATCTCGAGCTTGCGGGGGCGCAGGTTGAGCGACTGCAGGATCTGGGTGCCGACCTTGACCTCTTCGACCGGCGGGGCGGACAGGGAGACCCGGATGGTGTCGCCGATGCCCTGGCGCAGCAGCGCGCCGAACGCGA
>NZ_JARACH010000094.1:0-24678 GCF_029087445.1 Amycolatopsis sp. La24 | reverse complement strand
CATCCAGCAGGTGCCCTCTCCCTCGGTGACAATTGCTCTGTCGCAAGAACAATCATCCCAGGCCAGAGGGCACCTGCCCGACCGGACACGACCCACAACACCAATTCACACCGGTGGATCCAGGTCTAGGTACGTGAAGGGGCCCTTCACGGCGCGCGGGAGGTGCGTGAGGGGAACCCTCACGGAATCAGAGTCAATGAGGGGTCCCCTCATTGACTTCAATCGAGGTGAGGTGGGGCGCGGAAGGAGCTCGCGGAAGAGGTGTCGTGAGAGGGAGTGGGCGGAGTCTCTGGCACCGTGCTCGCGAAAAGGCCGTGCGAGCGGGAAAGGGTCAGGGGCGCTGGCGCACCCCGGCCAGTACCGCGCTCACGCTCGGCAGCCAGCGGTGCCTCGGGTCGGGGGCGGTCAGCCATTCCGGGCCCATGCCGGGGGCTTGGTGACCGGTCGGCAGGGGGAGGAGCGCGCCGCTGTCCAGGACGGTTACGTCGGGCGGCAGGGTGCCTCGCAGGAGCAGTTCGCCGTCGGTTTCGGCGAGGATGGCCAGGCGCGGGCCGTGCTGGGTGGGGAGGATCAGGGACGGGCCTTCGCAGCCCAGGGCGGACAGGTGGTTGCGCACCGGGCCCGAGGTGAGTTTCGGCAGGGTTACCGCGCACAAGCCGTTTTCCAAGGCCAGGAACAGGCGCGCGCCCTGCCGTCGGACGGACCAGCCGAACACCCCGCCGTAATACGCGTCTGCCGGGTCTGGGCCGGTGTGGTGGTCGGGCCGCAGTTGCTGGTCGAGAGTCATCGTCGACGCCTTCCGCTCGCATGGGGTGCCTGCCCATGCTAACGGCACTCAGTGCCACTAGCAACCCGGGCTGCTACCGTTCGGGAATGACGGAGACGCCGCGCACCCGGGTCGGGGCCACGCCGGCCGGGCGGCGGCAGTTGCGTCGTGCGCTCGCCACGGCGGCCGTGGATCTCTTCGCCGCCAACGGGTACGAGGCGACGACCATCGACGACATCGCCGCGGCGGCGGGCGTCGGGCGGCGGACGTTTTTCCGGTACTTCGACAGCAAGGACGACGTCCTCTTCGCCAATCACGACGAGATCGTCGCCGAGATGGAGCAGGTCTTCGAGACCGCCGATCCGGCGCGCGATCCGATCGAGGTGGCGACCGCGGCGGTGTCGCTCGTGCTGGAGTCTTATGCCGCGGAGCTGGACGTCTCGCTCAAGCGATTCACTCTCACTCGCACGGTGCCGTCGTTGCGGGACAAGGAAGTCGCGACGGTCGACCGCTATCAGCGCGTCCTCGCCCGCTACCTCCAGGACCGCTTCGCCGCGGCTGGCGACGAGACCGCGACGCTCCGGGCGGCCGTGGCCGCGGCGGCGATCGCGGCGGCCAACAACCATGTTCTGCGACGCTGGCTGCGCAGTGGCGGCCGCGACGACATCGAAGCCGCGGCGACGGAGGCGTTCACCCTGGTCGCGGACGCGTTCCGGACGTCCGGCGCGAAGTCATCCGGTGAGGCGGAGCCGGGCACGGTGGTGGCGGTGCTCAGCACTGCGACGCCGTTGCACGAGGTGGTGACCCGGATCGGCGCTGCGCTGCGCGACGCCGAACCCAGGTGAGACGCTTGCCGGTCGGCAAGTGAAGTGCACTGAGTGCCATTGTGTGGTGCGACGGGCGTGGGGAGCCGGGTTGGTGACCGCCTCGGCCGGGATCCGATCCGCGACGGGGCACGCATCGCTTCGTCAGGGCGGGCTCCGGTCGCCTTGCCGGGACTGGCTGGTGTCGCGTGCTGCCGGACGGGGTCGTGTCGGCGGATGGGCTCATATCGCGTTGGCGAGTGGAGCCCCTGTCGCGTTGTCAGGGACACGGCAGTTTCGCGTTGGCGAGCCGAGCCCGTGTCGCGTTGCCACGAACAGGCCAGTCTCGCGTTAGTGAGCCGAGCCGAGCCGGGTCGCGTTGGCGGAGGCGGGGTCGTAGCGCATCGGCGCGAGAAGGGAGCCGCCGCGGGGCACGGGTGCTGCATCGCTTTCCGATGCCTGCCGAGGGTTGGAGGCGGGGCAGTCAAGCCGCGAAGAAACTGCGCAAAGCCTCCGCGACCCGGTCCGGGGAACCGTCGTCGTCTGGGCCGGAGTGGCCCAGTCCGGGGAACGTGATTCGTTGTGCGTGCGGGATCGTGGCGGAGAGTTCGTCCAGCGCGACACGGAGGAACGCCGGGCTTGTGCTCCCGCCGAGCAGCAGGACTCGCGCCCCCAAGTCCGCGTAATCCCTTGCGGTGTCGGCTAATTCCTCGACTAACTGTATGTCGAAGTGGTGGGTCGGGATGAGCGCTGGGATCGGCACGTCGGCGCTGGATCGGCGTTGCAGGCGCGAGCCGATCGCCATCAGGGGTACCAGTGCGAAGCGTGGGATCCGGTTGAGCGCCGGTTCGAGCGCCAATCCCTGCAAAACCGTCGCCAGTGCGGAGGACAGCCGCCCCCGGGCGAGTTCGCGTGCGTAGCGCGGCACCCACTCCAGCGGCACCGAACCGTTGACCGAGAGCGGTGGTTCGTACAGGGCGACCGCGCTGATCTCGGGGACGGAAAGTGCGCTTCGCAAGGCGATGAGCGCACCTGAGCTGAGACCGAAAACCCGTGCGGCGCCCGTTTCTTCAGCCAGGGCGCGCAGGTCTTCGGTCTCCCGCGCGATCCCGTACTTGGCACCGTGCGGTCCGCTGAGTCCGCGGCCGCGCCGGTCGGGTACGCAGACGGTGAATTCGTCCGCAAGCGCGGTCGCGAGCTTCATCAGGTGCTGCGCTGCCTGCATGCCGCCGTGCAGAAGGAGCACGGCCGGACCGCTGCCTAGTTGGCGGTATCCGATGACGGTTCCGTCGGCGGAGGTGACCGAGCCGGTGCGGTACTCGGTCACTGGTCTGCCTGATTACCCGGGCACAGTGTTCGCATAAAGGCGACTCTAGCGAACCGCGCACAGTGTTCGCAATAATGTCGGCCATGGTTGACGACGTGCGGCCGCCGATCTGGCTGCGGCCGGAGCGCGGGGCCCGGGGACCGCGTCCGGCGCACAGCCGGGCTGATCTCGCGGCTGCGGCTATCCGGGTCGCTGACGCGGAAGGCCTCGAGGCGGTGTCTTTGCGCCGGGTCGCGGCGGAGATGGGCACCGGAACGACGACGCTGTACCGCTACATCGCCACCAAGGACGAGCTGTTCGACTTGATGATCGACGCCGCTTTCGGGGAGCGTGAGCCGCCGACGCCGACTGGGGACTGGCGGGCGGACCTGCGCGCGGTCGCCGGGGAGTACCGCGCTCTGGTGGTGCGGCATCCCTGGCTGGCCGCGATGCCCGCGACTCGTCCGGCGCTCGGGCCGAACAGTCTGGCGTGGTTGGACGCGGCGTACGCGACGGTGGACGGGCTGGGTCTGGCCGCGGACGAGGTCTTGGCCCAGGTGGGCACGGTGCTGACGTTCGTCCGCGGCCACGTCCTCGACGAGCTGGCCGAACAGGAGACGGCTCGGCGGTCCGGAACGGACATGCCGACCTGGTTGGCGGCGCAGGCGCAGTACGGCGATTTGATCATCGGCAGCGGCGATTATCCGCATCTGAGCCGGATCATGGTCGAAGCGGAAACGCCGCATGCCGATGATCGTTACGAACGGACCTTTCGCCGCGGGCTGGACCACATTCTGGCCGGGCTGGCCCACAGTGGACGGTAGGTGGGGTCAGGCTTTGTCCACCGCGGGCTTGAGGGATTCTTCGCACCACTGCCGGAAAGTCGTCGGCGTTTCCACGGCATGCTGCGGAGTTCGGACCACGCCCTCGTCCAGATGGTTCAGCTTCGCGGTCGCCATGTCCATCATGGACTGTGCCATCGCCTCGGAGTGACCGTTCGCGAGGACCTGCGCGCCGAGTGCGGAGACCGGGATTTGCTGGTATTTGACCGAAATCCCCAGCACTTCGCTGATGATGGCAGCTTCCTGGTCGGGCGAGAGGTCTTCCGGGCCGAGCACGGGGACCTCTTCCCGGCCGGTCCACAATGGATCGAGCAGCAGCCGGGAAGCGACCGCGGCGATGTCGCGCGTGCAGACGGTCGGGGCGGCGTAATCCGGCGGCAGGACGTCGTAGAAGGTGCCTTGTGCTTTGATCAACGACGCTTGGCGCAGCAGATTGTCCATAAAGGTCGGATTCGCCAGCGTACGGAAGGCGACGCCGGTGTCGGCGATGAGGTCGTCCATCGCCAGGGTGGCGGTGACGTGTCCGGCGTGTTCGGCGGAGGCGGTGCCGCGGCCGAGTGCGCTGACCGATACCACCCGGCGGACGCCGTGGGTGCGGATCGCCTCGACGGCGGGGCGCGCGAAGCCGGAATAGGCCTCGTCGACGCTCGCGGCTCGCCGGTCGGGCGGGACTAGCCAGAACACGGTGTCGGCGCCGTCGAAGGCGCGGGCTAGGACCTCGGGATCGCCGTGTGAACCGACCTGGACGTCGACGCGTTCGCGCAGGTCAGCGGGCAGTTTCGCGGGATCGCGGACGATCGCGCGGACGGGGTGGGTGCCGTCGGCGACCGCGGCGAGGACGCGGCTGCCGATGTTCCCGGTGGGGGCGGTGACGACGATCATGCGGGCACTCCAGGAGACTGTCGAAGAGGTGGAGCAGGAAGTAAACTCCACCGTACCGTTTACTTTTGGCGGAGGCAAGGATGGCGCGTGAAGGCGGTTCGCAGCTGCGGGGTGCGCAGTTGCGCAAGCACATCCTGCTGGCGGCGAAGAACGTGTTCCTCGAAACCGGGTTCGAACGGGCGTCGATGGACGCGGTCGCGGCCAGCGCGGGGACGTCCAAGCGGTCGCTGTACGCGCACTTCGAGAGCAAGGACAAGCTGTTCCTCGCGGTGCTCGACCTGGTCCGCGAGCTGTACCTCGGCAAGCTGATGACCCCGGACGCGTACGCGGACGACCCGGTCGAGGCGGTCGCGTTGTTCTGCGGGCGGTTCCAGCAGCTGCTGACCTGGGAGTCGCAGGCGCGGACGTGCCGGCTTTGCATCGCGGCTGCCGAGCGGTTGCCGGACAGCGCGAAGGCGTACTACGACGCGATGTTCGCGGTGATGTACGCGCGGCTCGCCGAATATCTGGCTGCACAGTACACAATGGACAGCACGGAAGCGGCGGCGCTCGCGGAGGATCTCGTCGGGCGGACGGTGTTGCCGCGAGTGTTTCGGGTGTTGCTGAACGCCGAGCCGGCGATCGAGGAAATTCCGGGGGCCGAGGCGGCGGTGGACAACGTCGAACTGGAACCGATTCGGCGGGTCGTTTCGGCGGCCTTGGGGCAGCGCGCATGAAGATCACCGACGTTGACGTGTGGGTCGTGAATCTGCCGTTGACGAATCCGTTCACCAGTTCGTTCGAGACCAAGACCGGCGAGACCCGCACGGTGGTGCGGCTGCGCACGGACACCGGGGCCGAGGGCTGGGGCGAGACGATGTGGGGTCGTCCGGTCGCGGAGCTGACCCGGAAACTGGGCGCGGACATGATCGGGACCAGCCCGTTCGCGCTCGAGGCGTTTCATCGCCGGCAGCACATGGTGCCGTTTTTCCACGGCTATCTGGGATATGCGGCGCTGGCCGGGCTGGACGTCGCGTGCTGGGATCTCATCGGGCGGGTCACCGGGCAGTCCGTGACTGACCTGCTGGGCGGGGCGGTGCGGACCGAGGTGCCGATCACGGCGTTGATCACTCGCGCCGACGCGCCTGGTGCGGAAGGGGAAGAGCTCGCGCAGGGATTGGCCGAGCATGCGGCAAGAGTGGTCGCCGAGGGCGGCTTCTCGGCGGTGAAATTGAAGGGTACGCGCGACGTTCGGGGCGATGTCCGGATTCTGCGGGAGCTGCGGAGGGCGTTGCCGGAGATCGAGTTGCGGGTCGATCCCAATGCCGCGTGGTCGGTGCCGGATTCGATCCGTGCCGGGATCGCGTTGGAGGAACTGGACCTGGAGTATCTCGAAGACCCGTGCGCGGGAATCGAGGGGATGAGCCAGGTTCGCGCGAAGGTGCGGATTCCCTTGTGCACCAACATGTGCGTGGTCCGGTTCGAGGAGTTCGCTCCGGCGGTACGGCTGGGTGCGGTCGACGTGATCCACGGTGACGTTTACAAATGGGGCGGCATCGCGGCGACGAAAGCGCTTGCGACGCATTGCGAGACGTTCGGGCTCGGAATGAATCTGCACAGCGGCGGCGAACTCGGGATCGCGACCGCGGCGCATCTGGCGGTGGCGGCCAGCACGCCGGTGCTGTCGCGGGCGATCGACAGCATGTATTACCTGCACGCGGACGACATTGTCGCACCGCTGCGGCTATCCGGCGGTCGGTTGCCGGTACCGACCGGACCGGGGCTCGGCGTGGAAGTGGACGAGGAGAAGCTGGCCTTCTACGCGGCGAAGAACGAGCGGGAAGGCGATCTCACCGGATGACCGTGCCGCGGTCCGAAAAGGACCGCGGCACGTCTTTGGCTCAGCGCAAGGCGTTGACCGTGATGGTGAGCGTGTCCGGGTCGCCGGCCTGGACCGCGCCGCTGAAGTCGGGGCCGGGCGAGACGTCGTCGTACGGGAAGGCGTACCCGCGGTTGTCCGGCAGTTTGCTGTGCACGATTCGCGCGTAGTGGTTGGTTTCCGGGTTCTGGTAGAACTTCGCCGGATCTTCGCCGGTCGGCTGTTTCGGATTGTCGCGCAGGGTGGTGCGGTTCAATGCCGCCGCGAGCCGGGGGATGATCGCCTTGCGGGCGTCGCTGTCGCCTTGTTTGATGGCGAACGGTCCGCTGTCGCAACTCCATACGTCGGGCGTGGCGGGTTTGTCGAAGCGCTCGCCGTTGTTGAAGGCGAGCACGCCGTCCGCGCCGACTTGGCCGGTGAACGCGCCGAGGCCGGGCACCTGGGTGTCGACGGTGAGCGTCTCGCTCGTGTATTTCTTCCAGACCTCGTCGATGTAGCCGTCGAGATATCCGCCGAATTGGTCGGCGCGGTAATGCGCGGACAGTGCGCGCAGCGGCTTTCCGTCGCCGCCGGTTTCGATGAGCGTGCCCCATTTGCCGCCCTGGGCGTTGAGGGCGTCGCAGATCGGGTCGAGCGAGCGCGCGGGCAGTCCGGGGACAGTCTGGTCGCCGGAGCCGGTCGTGGTGAGGTGCAGGCCGATCGGGATCGCGACGAAGTCGACGTAGCTGATGTTGGCGAACAGCACGTCGTTGTTGAAGGTGAATTCGCAGAACGACCAGTTCCGGTTGTAGTTCGGGTCGTCGGCGGCGAGGAAGCTCGGGTGCACGAGCGCCGGGCCCTTGTTGACGAAGAAGTCCAGTTTGCTGTCGAGCGCGACGTAGATCCGGGCCGCGTACATTTTCGGGACGGTGACCTGGGAAAGCGACTTGAGCGGGATCGCGCAGTCCTCGCCGAGCGGCGTGTGGTCGCTGCCCGGGGACGGCGGATAGTACGGCGTGCCATCGGCTTTCAGGATGACGAGCCGGTTGTCCAGGGTCGTGCCGGTGATGTACGCGTAGGTCTGGCCCGCGCCGGACCGGTCGTCGAAAGCGACCTTCGCGGTGTCGGGGGTGCTCGCGGAGGCGAACGCGGAGTTCCAGAGTGGAAATGTCGCGGCTGCCGCGGATGCGCCGAGGAATGCTCGCCGGGAAATCAAGGAAAACCGCCTCCTGGAGTCGTGCCCTTTTCCGGTGACCGGCACGCTAGTCACGGCCGGGAAAGCAGGTCAACGAATGCGGGAGAAATTGGCTGGTTTTGTCATTCCCGGCGAATTCCCCGGACGCACGCCGAGGCACGGGCCGCCGCCACGGCCCGTGCCTCAGCGTCCGGTGCGGACTTTCCGGGTCAGCTCACCTGCAGGTCGATGCAGGCGTAGAAGGCGTTCGCGGTGTCCGCGATGTTCCAGACGGCGAGCACCGTCTGCCTTCCGGTGTGCCCCTTGAGGTCCACGTTGTGGGTGACCGTCTCCGGGGGCTGCTGGCCGCCGCCGTCCACGGTGGCGATCTTGTCGTTGCCGATCCAGTATTCGTAGTTGGACGTGCGGTGCCGGGCGGTGAACTTCCAGGTGAAGGCCACCGAGGAGCCGACCGGCGACGCCTTCCAGCCCTTGTTGTTGTCGTTCAGCTCGGCGAACTGGGCGTTGCCGCCGCTGCAGCTGTGCAGCCCCTTCGGCCCTTCGACGCTCTGCGGTTCGTACTTGATCTGGCCGCAGGAAACGGTTCCTTGCGCGCATTGGGCCTGCCGGCTCGCCGGCGCGTTGACGTACCCGTGCGCGCTGGCGATGCCTGCCGGGCTGATCAGCACGAGCACCGGGGCGATCGCCGTGCCGACCGCGGCCGCGACGAGTTTCCGGTTCGCTTTCATGGACAGCTCCTTCGGGGAATGCTCGTTTCCCCGTGCGGGTACGACAAAGCGACGCACCGGCTTTCCGGGAGCCGGCCCGCACTGGGGGTGAGCGAAGGGGGTGGGCTTCTTGGTCTAGACCATACGCCCGGCGCTCGGGAAAGGTCAACAGCTGGCAAAGAAAGGCGGGTCAGTGGTTATCCGTCAACGTTGTCACCCCGGACCACTCTCGCTTGTGGTTTTACCGGAAGGCTTTCCGTTGATTGCGCCGGACGGGTGGCCCGATGCGGATCATGGCCACCCAGCGTGATTTCGTCCGCTCTGGACTGTCTATAGTGGACAGTGGGAAGCTGCGCGGGCGCACGGAAAGCGGCCGGTGCGGGTGGTCCGGTGCAGCGATTCTGCCCGGTCGTCGAAATCCCCGACTTCCGGCGGGTTGAACGGATTCGATCGGAAATGCTGAACTGGATGGTTGAGGTGTTCGCGGGGGCGAGGCCCTCGGCGGCCGGGTCGCCGTGCGGATGGGGGCGCTGGCGAGCACGTCGCGTGGGATGCCGAGCCGCGCCAGGTTGCGTTCGGTGACCGCGCCGAGGGCGGGTCGCTCTCGCCGGGGGTGGCCGCGGTCAGGTCGGCGCGGGTGTGCTTGCTGGTCAGGACGCCGCCAGCCAGCGGGGAGCGGGGGACTATGCCACGTCTCGTGGGCCATCGGGAGCAGGTCGCGCTCGACGAGACGTGAGCATCGGCGGGGGCGGTCCCGGCGAGCGCAGTTGCCTTTACCGGCTCAGCGGCAGTCCCGTTCGGCGGACTGACCGGCTGCCGCCGAGCCGGAGCCCTTGGCCGAGTTTCCCCGCGCCCGGCCATGGTGCTTGAACCACCGCTGCGACATCCTCGCCTGGAACCGATGACGCGACTCCTGGTGGATTTGCCCGCGGCGTTCCCGCCTCAGCGTAACGCGAGGTGGCTGCGCGGCTGGGGCGAAACATCCGGACGATGCGGCGCCGGGGACCTCATCGCGGAATCTCCTGCCTAGGGCGAGGAATTCGGGCGTTGGCGGGCGGAACGGGAGCAGCCGGGGGCGGAACGTGCTTCGGCATCCGGAAGCCAGGAGTGCCGGACCGGCGAGTGCTGATCTGCCGGGAGGCGTTCGCTTCGCTGGCTGGGTCAGGATTGCCGGGAGGGGGTCAGCGGCGGATTTCCTCGCCGCCGTGCCCGGTAAGCCGCGGCCTTCATTTTGTTTCCGCAGGTGGCCATCGCGCACCATTCGCGCCGTGATCCCCGCGAATGGTCCAGGTAAACCTGCGTGCATTCCGGTCGTCCGCATTCCTTCAGCAGGTCCGCGTCCGGACCGCCCAGGATCGTGATCGCGGCCCGGGCCACGGTGGACAACGCTTGCGCCGCGGTCGCCCGGACCTGCCGTCCGGCCCGGGTCAGCTGCGGGACCGCGTCCGGCTGCGCGGCTGCCTCGTTGAGCAGCGTCAACGCCTCCGGGTCGTACTCATGGCCGACGAGCCGGGCCGCGACCAGGGCGTAGATCGCCTCCCGGACCGCGATCGCCCCCGCCAGGTCAGCGGCCGTGCTCCCCGGATCGGCGCCGGTGACCCCCGACTCGCGGAACCAGGCGTCCAGGCTGCGCGGCGACCCCAGCATCTCGGCCGGCTCGTCGTTGCGGCGGGCCCGCAGCGTGCCGACGAAGTCCAGTGCCGGGTTCCCGCAGGGGAAGGCGTGCTCCATGCGCACCAGTCTGACAGGTGATGAATCACGACGCAAGGAACTCTAACCAGTATAGGGGGTTATGGGTAGCGGATCACAGAAATGCGTAACCATCTTGACTGGTGACGAATGTGCGTGCGAAGGTTCTCTCGTCGCCGAGACCGGCCCGGTCTCCTGCTGAAAGGTCACGTCCGATGGACTCGATCACCCTGGCGTTCCGCGAAGTTCTCGGCGCACTGGCGGCGCTGACCGGCACCGTCCTCAGCGGATTCTGAAAAGTTCTGGAAAGGGAAAGCCATGTCTGAAACCACTTACACCGCCGTCGTCACCACCACCGGCGAAGGCCGCAACGGGGGACGCGCGGTTTCGTCCGACGGTGCGCTCGACCTCAAGTTCGCCATCCCGAAGGAACTGGGCGGCAACGGCGGCGCGACGAACCCGGAGCAGCTGCTCGCGGCCGGCTGGTCGTCGTGTTTCATGGGCGCGGTGCGGATCGCCGCGGCGCAGCGGAAGGTGAAGCTGGCCGACCTCGCGGTGGTCGCGGACGTGACCCTGCACCACGACGAGGCGAACTTCTGGCTCAGCGCCGCGCTGCACCTGGAGCTGACGGGGATCGACCAGGAGACCGCCGACACGCTGGCCGCGGCCGCGCACCAGACCTGCCCGTACTCGAAGGCACTGGGCGGGAGCATTGAGGTCACGGTGGACGCGACGGTCGCCTGATCCCGGTCGGTCGGGGTGCCCTTGAGCCGGTGGTGCGGGGCGGGTTCGCGCGGGATTTCGGCGATGCCTGCTGTCGAGGGCGCGCTCGATCCGGCGGTGCCGGATTGCGGGGCGGCGGTTCGGTCGCGGATGCGGAGATGCCTGCGAACCAACGGCACCGGGTTGCCGGGCGGTGCGGGTGCGGAAGGCTCGTTCAAGTCAGCGGCGGGCGGTCCGGTCGCGGATGCGGAAAGCCGTATCCGGCTGGGCGTGGGCGTGCCCGGTCAGTTCGGGAGCGAATTGCCGGGCAACCCCGAGGCCGTTCGGAACACCTGCCGGTTCAGGACCGAGCAGCAGGAGCCTGCCGAGCCAGCTCCCGCGCCACTTCGACGGCCGTCTCGATGGTCCGTGCCGCGAGGGGTGACTCGGCGTCCCGCCCGCGCGGCCAGTGCAGGTAGATCGAGCGCGCCGGGGTCGGGTCGAGGTCGTGGACCTGCAGATCCGGCCATCCCTCGGGGCCGTGGATCGCGCCGCAGTCGCGGCAGACGACCTGGTGGATCGCCAGCCAGGGCAGGACCGCGAGGCCCATTCCGGCGCGCACCATCGACAGGATCGTCTCGCTGCCCGCGGAGCGGAACACGATGCGCGGGCGGGCCCCGGCCTCCGCGAGGGATTGCTCGAGCCTGGGCTGGTCGCAGGTCGACGGCCAGGCCACCATCGGCTTGCCGTCCAGTTCCCGCGCGGGCACCGGACCCGCTGGCAGCGTGTCGGGAGGTGCGACGGCCAGGTAGGGGTCTTCCATCAGCAGGACGTGCTCCGTGTCTTCGCTGATGAGACCGTCGTGGAACAGCAGGTCCAGTTCGCCGAGCCGAGGCTCGTCGGGTTCCGAGAGCCGGATCTCGCAGCGGGGGTGTTCCTCGCGCAGGAGGCGCAGCACGGTCGGCAGGATCGCGTGCGAGACGCTCTGCAGGGTGCCGACGTCGATGCGGCCTTCGCCCGCCTTGAAGCGGTCGACCGCCTGGCCCAGCGCTTCGGCTTTCGCCAGCACCTCCCGGCCGTGTTCGAGCACCACGGCGCCGAGCGGCGTGATCCGCACGGGGCGCGGGCCGCCCGGGCGATCGAAGACCGCGCCGCCGAGGGTTCGTTCCAGGGCGGCGATGTGCTGGCTCACGCTCGATTGCGTGTAGCCCAGCCGGGTCGCCGCCCGGGAGAACGTTCCCTCTTCGGTGATCGCGAGCATCGTCGTCAGCTGGCGCAGGTCGAAGTCGGCCATGAGCCCAGTATATTACCGTGCACGATGGATTCGATCGTAAACAATCGCTTTTCTTAATCTCCTGGCACTCTTAGCGTCGTTGCCATGACAGTCGCAACGATCGCCGCCGGGAGAACTCGCAAGCTGCCGTCGCTCGCGTGGACGCTGGGGGCGTGCCACCTCGTCGCCCGGGGCGGCGCGTTCGTGCAGCCGATGCTGGTGCTGTACCTGACGCAGCAACAGCGGATGACCCCGACGGCGGCGGGTGCCGTGGTGGCGGCGGTGGGTATCGGCGACTTCGGGTCGCAGCTGCTCGGGGGCTGGCTGGGGGACCGGATCGGGCGGCGGAGGACGATGCTTCTCGGGTTTCTCGGGACGGCGATCGCGTTGGCCGCCTTGGGATCCGCCGCCGCGACGCCGGTCATCTGGGCAACGGCGGTGGGCTACGGTCTCGCTGCTGGGCTCTTCCGTCCGGCGGGATCGGCAGCGGTGGCAGACCTTCCGCCGGAGCGGCGGGTGCGCGCGTACAGTTTGCTTTATTGGGCGGCGAACCTCGGATATGCCATCGCGGCAACGGTTTCCGGGGTGTTGGCGGCGCGCGGCTACGGGCTGCTCTTCTGGTTGAACGCGGTGGCGATGCTGGTTGCCGCGGCGATCGTGGTGACTGCGGTGCCGGAGACTCATTCTGGACCGAGCCATGGGCGACGCGCGCTGCTGCCAGTGTTGCGAGCGGACCGTCTCATGAGGACCATGACTCTGATCCACGTCGGCTGTTTCACGTTGTTGATGCAGGCGTTCGCCACATTGCCGTTGTTGATGACCGCGCAGCAGTTCAGTTCCGCGACTTACGGTGCCGTGCTTGCGCTCAATGGGTTCGCCATTGTTGTCCTGCAACCGTTCGCTGCCGCGGTGTTGGCGAATCGCGACCGTGCGACAGTGCTTGCTACCTCGATGTTGCTGGCGGGCGTTGGCGGCGGTCTGGCTGCGGTGTCCCAAAGCATTGCTGGCTACGCCGTCGCGATTCTTGTTCTCAGCCTCGGGCAGATCGGCTTGGCGGTCCAGTTCGGTGCGACGTTCGCTGCTCTCGCGCCGCCTGATCTGCGCAGCGGGTACATGGGTGTCGCGTCGAGTGCGTGGAGCCTTGGCGCGGTCCTCGGCCCGATGCTCGGCACGGCGTTGCTTGAGCAAGCTGGTCGAACTTGGCTGGGAGTAGTGGCTTTCGCCGCCGGAATTCTGCTTTTCCTTGCCCAGCAAGCCGTCGCTGGACGACTTCGCGAGCGGCAGTCAACCGAGAAAGGAACCCACTGATGACGACCATGACCGACAGCGAATGGCGCGCCTTCCTCTCCGAGGGTACGAGGCTTGCGCACCTGGCCCTCGCTCGTGCTGACGGACGTCCGCACGTCACGCCGATCTGCTTCGTCCTCGACGGCGACGAACTTGTCTTCGCCTTGTCGCCGGGAAGCGTCAAGGGCAAAAGCCTTGCGCGGGACGGCCGGGTCGCGGTCTGCGTCAGCGACGAGCGGCAGCCGTACAGCTTCGTGACCGTCGAAGGGCAGGCTCGCGTTACTGCCGAGCCGGACCAGATCAGGCGAGTCGCGGCGGGGATCGCCGAGCGTTACTACCCGGGTCAGTCCGCAGTGGACCTTGCCGATTCGTTCGTCCACAGTGGATCTACCGCGGTGCGGATCAGCATCGTGCACGTCATCGCCCAATCTGGTCTCGGCTGAGGCTCACCGCAACCGCGCCCCCGCCCGCTCCAGTGCAGCCAGCACTTCGGAGCGGGCGCCGGCGATTTCGCCCGCGGTCAGCGTCACGGACCTCGGGCGGAGGGTGACCCGCAAGGTGAGCGAACGGTGGTCGGCCGGAATTCTCGAATCCCGGTACTCGCCGACGTACGCCACTCGCTGCACCAAGGCGTGGGCCTGCGTCGCGGTCTCGGCGACCAGCGACCACGGCACGGTGTCGGCCGCGAGGACGGACAGGTCGAAGTCCGATTCGGGCAGGTCGCCGACCGGGGTGTAGCGGTTCTCGCGGGACGGGTGCGTCCGCAGTGCGTCGAGGTCCAGTTCGACGCAGGCGATCGCGCCCCGGTCGATGCCCGCCGCCCGGAGCACCGCGGGCCGGACCAGCGCCAGCGTCCCGGCCGGGCGGATCGCGAGCAGGGCCGACGGGTCCGTCCAGGCCGGGCCGGGGGTGCCGGACAGGTCCAGCGCGGTGAGATGGCAGTACCGGCGGATCAGCTCGGCCAGCCCTTTGGCCCGGCGGAACAGGTCGGCCCCGTCAGGTCCGGCGAGCAGGATACCGGCGGACGTCCGCTCGCCCGCGGCGAAGACGGTGCCGACTTCGAAGAGGCTGAACTCGTCGTAGTAGCGCAGGTTGGCGGCCGCGGCTTCGAGCAGGTTCGGGATCAGCGACGGGCGCAACCGGGCGCGATCCGGCGCCGGCGGGTGGTCGATCGTGAGGTCGGCGTCGAGTCCGCACGCGGCGAGCAGGTGGTCGGCGGACCACGGGTAGGTCAGCACTTCGGTTGCCCCGCCGCGGGCGGCGAGCACTTCCCGGACCTGGCGGTTCAAGGGGAGCCGGGGGCGCGGGGCCAGCTGCACGACGGGCCGCGGCGCGGGCAGCGCGTCGAAGCCGTGGATCCGGGCCAGCTCCTCGACGATGTCGACGGGGAGCGAGAGATCGCCGGTGGAACGCCACGACGGAGCGACGACGCGCAGCAGCTCCCCGGTGATTTCGGCGGTGCAGCCGAGGGCCCGGAGGATGCGCAGGATTTCGTCCGGCGGCAGCGGGATGCCGATCCGGCGTTCGATTTCCGCGAGGCTGATCTCGATTTCGGCTCGTCTGGTGGCGGCGAGGACGATGTCTTCCACGCCGAGTGCCGCGGCCGACGGGTCGGCTTCGGTCAGGAGGTGGAGGAAGAGATCGGCGGCTTGGTCGGCGCGTTGAGTGTCGAGGCCTTTCTCTTGGCGTACCGAAGCTTCGGTCCGGGCGCTGCGGCGGGCTCGGCTGGGGTGCAGGGTCGGGATCTCCAGCACGACCGATGCACTGGAAGCACGGACGTCACTTGGTTGTCCGACGGCATACATCACGTACGCGCTCAGATCGGCGCACAGGTCCCGGCTTGGTTCGCCTATGCGCCGGAGCCGGTCGCGGACGAAAGCCGGAGTCGGCACGGAACTGTCCACTGTGCACTGCAGGGCGAGCATCCGCTGGTGCCAAGCGGGGTCAGCCAGGGTGAGGCCGGTGGCGTTCGGCGGCCGGGCGACCCGGGGGAGCGGAGTCATCGGGAGTCCATAGAGGACAGACAGCTCGCGGGCGATGCCATAGTGCCCCCACAGATCGGGGCGATGGGTGAGGGATTTGTTGTCGATCTCGAAGACGACGTCGTCGTCGATCACGTCGTAACCCTCGACTTCGACGGTCTTCAAGGTCAACTCGTGTGCCAGCTGGTCCGGCGAACGGCCGGGCAGCGGCACGTAGTCGGCCAGCCAGTCCCGGGAAATCTTCACGACGGCGGGCCTTTCAAGCGAATTGGGAGAGGAAGCGCAGGTCGGCGCTGTGCATCAGCCGGACGTCGTCGATGCCGTAGCGCATCATCGCCAGCCGGTCGAGGCCGACGTTCAGATAGCAGCCGGACCACCGCGCCGGGTCGAGTCCGGCGGCGCGCAGCACGTTCGGATGCGGGCTGCCGCCGGGCATCACCTCGAGCCAGCCGGTTCGCCCGCAGGTCCGGCAGCCGCGTCCGGCGCACACCCGGCAGAGCATGTCGATCTCGAAACCTGGCTCTACGAACGGGAAGTACCCGGCGCGCATCCGCGTCCGCACTGGTTCGCCGAACACCGTGCCGAGAATGGTGTCGACGAGGAACCGGGCGGTGGCGAGCGGGACGTTTTCGTCCACCACCAGCACCTCGTACTGGAAGAACGCGCGCTCGTGCCGGGCGTCGGTGCTTTCGTTGCGGTAAACCCGGCCTGGATAGGCGATCCGGATCGGCGGTTCGTGCGTGCTCAGGTATCGGACGCTCGCGCCGGTCAGGTGCGGGCGCAGGCAGCGGCCGTCGGCCAACCAGTAGGTGTCCATGCTTTCGCGCGCCGGATGGTCGGCGGGGAAGTTCAGCCGGTCGAATTCCATGTCCGCGGAGCTGATTTCCGGGCCTTCGACGATCGCGAAGTTGAGCGCGCGGAAGGCGTCGTCGAGGTCGTATCTCAGCTGGGTGACCGGGTGCAGTCCGGCGGTCGGCGGCGGGAGGCCGGGAATGGTGGGGTCGAGCGGGCGGTCCAGCGCGGTTTCCGCGGCGAGCTTTTCTTCCAGAGCAGCGGTAATGCGCTGGTGTGCTTCGGAAAGCGCGAGGCCGATCTGCTTTCGGGCACCTGGGTCGCAGCTGCCGAGCTCGCGACGGACGGCGGTGAGCGGGCTGGACTTGCCGAGCACGGAACGGCGCACGTCAGCGACGGCGGCCGGAGTGCTGGCCTGGGCGAGATCGGCGAGCGCGGCCTCGGTCAGCGCGGTGATCCGGTGCAGCATCGAGACGGGGTCAAGGGGGTCCACGGGTTCCTGCCTTCGGGTCGTGAAGTGCTGGACTTCACCCCCGGGCAGTGTGGGGAGACGCGGACGTCAGCGGGCGGAACCCGGCGCGCACGCGCAGCCCCCGGGCACTCCCCGGGGGCGAAGAAATCGCTGCGCACGCATGCGCTCATCATGGCACGCCGGCTGTCCCTCCGGCAAATGAAGAGCCCCTCGAGGGAATCAGCTTCCCTCAAGGGGCCCTTCGCGGACAGCGGGTCAGTGGCCGACGGCGGCCCGGACTGACTCTTTCAGCGAGCCGAGCGTGGCGATGACCGCGGTGGGTTCGTAGCCGCAGTGCGCCATACAGTTCGAACAGCGCGGGTCCTTGCCGCGGCCGAAGTTCTCCCATTCGGTGGTTTCGATGAGTTCCCGGTAGGTCTCCGCGTAGCCGTCGTCCAGCAGGTAGCACGGACGCTGCCAGCCGAGCAGCGAATACGACGGGATGCCCCACGGCGTGCATTCCAGGTCGCGTTTGCCCTCGAGGAAATCGAGGAACACCGGCGAATGGTTGAGCCGCCAGCGTTTCCGGTTGCCGCCGCCGAAAGCCTTCGCGAACAGTTCGCGGGTCTGCTGGACGCCGAGCCAGTGGTCCTGGTCCGGGGCCTTCTCGTACGCGTACCCCGGCGAGATCTGCATGTTGTCCACGCCGAGATCGTTCAGGTAGTCGAGCACGTCGATGACGTCCTGCGGGGTGTCCCCGGTGAAGAACGTCGTGTTGGTCATGACGCGGAAGCCCTTTTCCTTGGCGAGCTTGATCGCGTCGACCGCCGCCTGGAAACCGCCCTCCTTGCGCACCGACGCGTCGTGCCGGTCTTCGAGGCCGTCGATGTGCACCATCCACGCGAAATTGCGGTGCGGCTTGAATTTGTGGATGTGCTTGGGCAGCAGCAGCGCGTTGGTGCACAGGAAAATGATCTTGTTGCGGGCGAGCAGCTGCCGGGTGATCTCGTCGATCTGCGGGTGCATCAGCGGTTCGCCGCCCGCGATCGACACCATCGGCGCGCCGCTCTCCTCGATCGCCCCGACCGCCTGCTCCACCGGCATCCGCTGTTTCAGCAGGGTGTGCGGCTGCGCGATCTTGCCGCAGCCGCCGCATTTGAGATTGCACGCGAAGAGCGGTTCCAGCTCGACCAGGAGCGGGAACTTCTCCTTGCGCATCAGCTTCTGCTTCATCAGGTAACCGCCCAGCCGAAGAGACTGGCGCAACGGCATGGCCATCGCTCAGAGCACCTCCCGAGGTAGGGTGAACGTCATTTCTTCTTCTGTCAGCGCGTTTTCCGCGACGCTGACCGGACCCAATCCGCGAAGGGCCTCGACTGTTTCGGACACCAGACGCGGCGGCGCGGACGCTCCCGCGGTGAGCCCGATCCGCCCGGCCCCGGCGAGCCGGCGCAGGTCGATGTCGCCGCAGCCGTCCACGAGCACCGCCGGGGTGCCCTCGCGTTCGGAGACCTCTACGAGTCGCCGCGAGTTGGACGAGTTGCCGGAACCCACCACCAGCACCAGATCCACGTCACGGGCGATCGCGCGCAAAGCCTGCTGCCGGTTGGTGGTGGCGTAACAGATGTCGTCCTTGCGCGGCGAGGAAAGGCCGGGGAATCGTTCGCGCAGCACAGAAGCGATCTCTTCGGCCTCGTCGAGCGCCAGCGTGGTCTGCATGGTGTAGGCGGTCCGCGACGGGTCGCGCACGGTGACCGTCCGGGCGGCTGCGACATCGCCGACGACCACCACATTGTCGGGCGCTTCCCCGACGGTTCCTTCGACCTCCTCGTGCTCGGCATGTCCAATGAGGAACACTGTCTCGCCGCGACCGGTGTAACGGCGGACTTCGTTGTGCACCTTGGTAACCAACGGACACGTCGCGTCCACTACGGACAGCCCGCGATCCGCCGCGGCACGCCGAACCGCCGGGGAGACTCCGTGGGCGGCGAACACCAGCGTCGCGCCTTCCGGAACTTCCTCCACCTCGTCCACGAACACCGCGCCGCGCCCCTGCAGCTGGTGCACGACGTGGGTGTTGTGCACGATCTGCCGACGCACGTACACCGGCGCGCCGTGCTTCTCCAGCGCACGTTCGACAATCTCGATCGCCCGCTCCACCCCGGCACAGAACGATCGCGGACTAGCCAGCAACACAGTTCGCGGCCCCACGGCTTCAGCCCACGCAGTGATCGCGGGAGCGGCCCGGCGCAGACTCCGCAACCCGGCGAGTCCATTCGAGACCGTCGAGGGATGCAGTAGCGGCGCACCGACAGTGTCCACAATGGCGCGTACGACAGCGAACGGTTCACCGTCGGCCGCGAGCCACGCGGACTCCATGTCGACCGCCAGCGCACCACTCGAAGTCAGCGAAGCGCGTTCCCGCTCCCGCACCACGTGCGAACTGCCGATCACGGGTCCGAGATGGACAGTGAGCCCGAGACGGCGCAACGCACCCGCCAGCAACGGCGCGGACGGCACCGGCACCACTCCGGACGGACCGCGCACCTCGGTGGCGACCACCACGTCCCCCGGCCGTACCGACGGGGTGAGCCCGCCGCCGATCCCCGCGACGATCCGCGGTCCGGACGGGAGCCGGGCCGCAGCGGCGGCGGCCCGGCGAGGCCCGAGTCCGGTGTGGACCGTCCGCGGACCGGGACCGCGCAAGGCGGCCTGCTCGATCCGCAACGGGGTGCAGACGATCGGGGTCATGACCCGCCCCGTACATACCGGCCGAGTGCGGACAGCGGGAACACCACGCGGTACAGGTGATACGACAGGTAGAAGTCGCCGGGGAATCCGGTTCCGGTGTGCTTGTCCTCGTCCCAGCCGCCGTCCGGCCGCTGCCGTTCGACCAGCCACTGGACGCCCCTCGTGACCACAGTGGACTCTCGCTCCCCGGCAGCCAGCAGCGCCAGCAACGCCCACGCGGTCTGCGACGGCGTCGAGTCACCGCGCCCGGCCCACGCCCGGTCGTCGTAGGACCGCAGATCCTCGCCCCACCCGCCGTCGTCGTTCTGGTGCTCGGCCAGCCACTTCACCGCACGCCGGATCCGCGGGTCAGCACCAGGGACGCCGGCCGCGACCAGCGCGGGCACCACCGCGCCCGTGCCGTACACGTAGTTCGCGCCCCAGCGGCCGAACCACGAGCCGTCCTCCTCCTGGTTGTCCCACAGCCACCGGATCCCGCGACGGCATTCGCGGCTGCCGGATTTCCCTTCCGCGGCCAGCATTTCGACCACGTGCGCGGTCACGTCCGCCGAAGGTGGATCGATCACCGCGCCGAAATCGCAGAACGGCAGCCGAGTGGTCAGCACCTGCGTGTTGTCCGCGTCGAACGCACCCCAGCCGCCGTCGCTGGACTGCATCCCCTCCAGCCACGCGACGCTCCGGTCGACCGCCTCGCGGATCCGCAGGTGGTCCGGTTTGCCCATCCGCCGCAGCGCGAGCACCACCTCGGCGGTGTCGTCGGTGTCCGGGTAGCCGTCGTTCGCGAACTCGAACGCGAACCCGCCCGGTTTCAGCGAGGGCCGCCGCACCGCCCAGTCGCCCGGCACCCGGATTTCCTCGCCCAGCATCCAATCCGCGGCGCGCACCAGGGTTTCGTCGCCGGGGGAGACGCCCGCGTCGAGCAGCGCGGTCATCGCCAACGCGGTGTCCCACACCGGCGACTGGCACGCTTCGAGCCGGCGCACCCAGCCCTGTTCGGTCTTCTCGCGGATGGTGAACCCGTCGAGCCCGGCGATCCCGGCCTTGAGCGCGGGATGGTCGAGCGAGTAGCCGAGCAGGTGCAGCGCGAGGATCGAGTACACCCACGGCGGCTGGATCCCGCCCCACGAACCGTCCGCTTCCTGCCGCGCAAGGATCCACTCCGCGGCCTGTTTGATCGCGAGCTTCCGCACCGGGTTGAGCGGCAGTTTCGCGTAGGCGTGCAGCGCGGTGTCGAGGTTCTGGAACACGCCGTCCCACGTCCACGGCGCGCGCGTCTTCGGCGGACGCTTGCCGGTGCGCAGTTCGGCGACATCGAACGGCAGCTTCCGTACCGGGCGCAGGGTGCCGACGATGGTCAGCGGCACGATGGTCTGCCGGGCCCAGCAGGCGAAGTCGTAGACGTTGAGCGGGAACCACGACGGCAGGAAGATCAGCTCGGGCGGCAGGCTCGGCAGGTCGTCCCACGACCACTGGCCCACCATCGCGAGCCAGATCCGGGTGAACACCCGCGTCGCCTCGATCCCGCCCTGCTCGCGGATCCACTCCGCTGCCGTGGCCAGCCACGGGGCGTCCGCCGGATCGCCGGCCAACCGGAGCGCGACCCACGCTTCGACCGTGGTGGACAGGTCGGCCGGGCCGTCCGGGAAGTTCGCCCAGGTGCCGTCGGCGCGCTGCTGCGAGCGGATCCAGCGCGCGGACTCCTCGGCGATCTGCGGCGTGAGGATGCCGAGGAAGTGCCGCAGCAGCAGGTCTTCGGCGTCCATCGTGACGTTGGTGGCGAGTTCGCCCTTCCACCATCCGGCGCGGTCCTGCTCGCGGCGCAGGAACTCGACGGCCGCCGCGACGGTGTCCGAGGCGGTGCGGGCGGCGGGCGCGGACGTGCGGGGGACGGTCTGGGTCATCACGCTTCCCTTCCGGCGATGAAACGGGCGATCGAGACGAGGTCGTCGCGCGGGCCCGGCGGGACGGCGGCCAGCGCTTGCTCCGCGGCGGCGACGTGCCGCGCCGCTTCCGCAGTGGCCCACTCGCGGCCGCCCGCGTCGTCCACCAGCGCGGCGATCCGCGCGAGGTCGGAGTCGTCGTCTCCGGCGAGCCACTCCGCCAGCCGTCGGCCCGCCGCGCCGCCGTGCGTGGTCGCGTAGGTGATCGGCAGCGACTTCTTGCGCGCCCGCAGGTCGGAGTACACCGATTTCCCGGTGACCGCCGGATCGCCCCAGATGCCGAGCACGTCGTCGACGAGCTGGAACGCGAGGCCGATCTCCTCGCCGAACACCGCCAGCGCGTCGACCACCTCGGCGGGCGCACCGGCGAGCACCGCCCCGATCGCGGCGCTGGCGGACAGCAGCGCACCTGTTTTCCCGGCCGCCATCGTCACGCATTCGGCGAGCACGACGTCGTCGCGCTGCTCGAACGCGACGTCCAGGAACTGGCCGTGGATGAGCCGGCGCGTGGTCTCGGTGAGCAGCCGCCCGGCGGCGACCGCGTGCGGGGAACCGCTGTCCAGCACCACTTCCTGGGCGAGGGCGAGCATCGCGTCGCCGGTCAGGATCGCGCTCGCGGACCCCCACAGCGCCCACACCGTCGGCCGGTGCCTGCGCTCGGTGTCGCCGTCCATCAGATCGTCGTGGACGAGCGAGAAGTTGTGCACCAGTTCCACCGCGACCGCGCCGGGCACCCCGACTTCCACCGGCGCGCCCGCGGCCCGCGCGGACACCAAGGCGAGCGCCGAACGCACGGCCTTGCCGCCGTTGCCCTGGACCGGCACGCCGTTCGGGTCGGTCCAGCCGAGGTGGTAGGCGCTGATCGCGCGGCTGGTGTCGTCCAGCCGGTCGACGGCGGCGCGCAACGCTGGCTGCACGACGTCCCGCGCGCTGCCGAGCACCGGCGGCGCCGCTGAACGCGTTTTCTCGGCAGAAAACAGATTGGCGGTCATGCTCCGACTCCCTCCCTCTTACCGTTGTGCTGAAGAAGGGCGGCGGCCGCGGCTGCGCCACTGCGCGCGGCGCCCTCCATCGTGGCGGGCCATCCGGTCGCGGTCCACGCGCCCGCCAGGTACAGCCCGGGCAGCGCGGTGCGCGCGGGCGGCCGCAGCGATGCGGTGCCGGGACCGGGCCGGAACGTCGCGTGCCGCTCGCGGGTGACGAAGAAGTCGAGCACTTGCGCGCCGCGTGCTTCGGGCAGCAGCGCCAGCAGCTCGGGCAGTAACTGTTCGCGGAGTTTCGCGGTGGGCAGGTCGATCTGCGCG
Source organism: Amycolatopsis sp. La24 (assembly GCF_029087445.1). Lineage (NCBI taxonomy): Bacteria > Bacillati > Actinomycetota > Actinomycetes > Pseudonocardiales > Pseudonocardiaceae > Amycolatopsis > Amycolatopsis sp. La24. Next base: position 2,169 of record NZ_JARACH010000094.1, on the reverse strand, counting down.
TCCGCGGCGGACAGCGACATCGCGAGGTACTGGCCGGAGTCCAAACCGGACTGCCGCGTTCGGTCGAACACCCACTGCACCGGCGTGCGCACGCCCGCGACAAACGGTTCGTCGAGGACCTTCCGGTCGAGCACCACGTGCACGTTCACGATCGGCGAGCTGCCGAGCCCGCCGGACCAGCCCGGCGGCAGCCCGATCGCCCCGGCGGGCGCGAGCTGTTCGGTGACCGGCGGGGGAGTGGCGAGCACGACCTGGCTGAACTCCTCCTCGCCGCGATCGGTGACGACCCCCCAGCCTTCGCTGATCGCGCGCACCTTCGTGCCGAGCCGGACGTCCGCCCCCGCCTCGGTCAGCCGTTCGCGCGCCGGATCGCCGTGCAGTTCCCGCAACGGCACCAGCGACCAGCCGATGTCGGCGGCGGCCGGGTCGGTGAGCAGCCCCTCCTGGAACACTGTCGCGGCGAGACTGAGCGACGCGTCGTCGGCCGTCGCGTTCAGCGTTGCGACGCCGACCAGATCCCACAACGCTTCGATCGCCGCCGCGCTCTGTCCGTGCCGCCGCAGCCATTCCCCGAAGGACTGCCGGTCTGTGCGGTCCGCCTTCGGGTCGACCCGGCGCAACGCGAGCGCGGCGAGCGCGAACCGGGCCCGGTCGAGCGGGCGCAACGGGTCGTAACGCAGCAGCGAAGTGGCCAGGTGCAGCGGCGCGGGCAGGTCGTCGCGGCGCAGCCAGGTCGGCGCGGCCGCGCCCGGCAGGCGGATCGGGATTTCCAGCCGAGGCTGCAGCGTCACCCGATCCGCGACGCCGAGCCGGTCCAGCAGCGCGCGATAAGCGGTGCAGCAGCGGAGGAACACGTGCTGTCCATTGTCGACCCGCAGCTCGCCGCGAGCGAACGAATGCGTGAGCCCGCCCAGGTGCGGCCGCGCCTCGAACAGTGTCACCGGCCGCCCGGCGTCGGCGCAGGCGAGTGCGGCGGCGATGCCCGCGAGCCCGCCGCCGACCACCGCGACCGGGGCGGTCATCGGCCGATCCCGGTCAGCGCCCGGAACGCCACCACCGCCTTTTCCCGGCCGGACAACGAAAGCCGGCGGTCGAACACGCGCGCGGGCTGTTCGTCGATCCGGTCCAGCAGGGTGCGGTAGATGCCCGACATCGCGGTGCAGCACGCGGCGCTGCGACCGTCCAAAGAGGGCACCAGGCGGAGACCGCGGGAGTACCAGCCGCGGGCGCGCGCGGCGCTGTCGTGGATCAGCGCGGTGAGCCCGCCGTCCGGATCGGCGAGCTTCCCGTCCGGTCCGACGGACAGCTCGACGCCGAACCGGTCGAGGTCCTCTTTGGGCAGATATACCCGGCCGTTGAGCAGGTCCTCGCGGATGTCGCGAAGGATGTTGGTCTGCTGCAAGGCAATCCCGAGCTCGTCGGCGTACACCGGCGCGTTCGGCTCCGGGCGGCTGCCGAACACGCCGAGGCACAGCCGCCCGACCGAACCCGCCACGCACCGGCAGTACTCCACCAGTTCCTCGAACCGCACGTACTCGCGCCCGGTCACGTCCATCTCGACGCCGTCGAGCAGTTCCTCGAACGCGCCGAGCGGAATCGGGTACCGGCGCGCCGCGTCGGCGACCGCGACGTACACCGGATCCGCGGTCGCGGACAGGTCGCCGAGAGATTTCCGGACCCCGGCGAGCCCCTGCAGCTTGGTCTCGGCGGACGCTTCGGTGTCGTCGCCGATGTCGTCGATGATCCGGGCCAGCGCGTACACCGCGCACAGCGCCGCGCGTTTGTCCGGCGGCAGCAACCGGATTCCGTAATAGAAGTTGCGCGCCTGTTCCTTGGTGACCGCCGCGCAGTGCGCGTACGCCTCGTCCACAGTGCCCATTGCCGTCATCCGGACCGCCTCCTCGTGCCGACTTGCAGCCACCCCAGCCAACTCAGCAGCCCGGCCCGGCTCGGCCGGACCGGTGCGGACAGCACGTCGCCGCCGCTCGCGCGCAGCGCGTCGACCGCGGCGAGCCCGCCGGCGAGGAAGCCGCTCACCGCGAACCGCCCCCAGCCCGACAGGTGCCCCAGCAGATCCGCGCCGCCGCCCAGCAGGGCGGCGGCGCGGCCGGTTTCCCACCGCATCAGCGCTTTCATCCGGGGCGACGCGGGCGCGGCGCCCAATTCCTC
>NZ_JARACH010000093.1:0-25689 GCF_029087445.1 Amycolatopsis sp. La24 | reverse complement strand
CTGCGGTTCGGGGGTGCTTGTCAAGGCATCTTTCCCGCCTTGACAAGCACCCCCGAACCGTCAGCACAATCAACCTTCGGGGTGCCCCACGCAACCACCACGGCAATGTCGCCGCCAGGCGACGAGCCGAACCTCAAGCAGGCCCAAACCTCTCCAACCCGAACAACTCGAACAACGCCTGCTGCCTCCCAGTCCGATCAGACAAAATCCGCCGGGTCCGCGGCCTCCCCCCAGTCGACCGATGCCGCAACACGGTCTCCCCGATCCCCCGCAACTGATCCAGCAACTCGGCCACCGAAAGATTCATCCCAGCCCGGTCCGCCTCCCGCCGCATCAGGTGCGTGACCGTCGCAGCGAGCACAGACACCAACGCATGCACCGCAATCCGATGCGACGTCCACTCCCACCGAGGCGAAGGCCCAGCCACCGCAGACCCGGTCAACCAGCGAAACGTCGAGTCAAGATAAGTCCGAGCGCGATAAGCAGTCACAACCTCAGCAACCGGCCAATCCCGGTCAGTCACCAAAATCTGCTTCCCGAAAAACTCCTCCGCCAACCGAGCGACCGCAGCCTCGTCAACCCGCCGTTCCAACCGCAGTTCCCCAGCACGGTTGCCAGTAAGCGCAGTATTCAACACCCGCTCCACCCGCCGCCCGCGAATAATCCGCGACATCTCCGCGTGCACCTGCGTCCGGTCCCCCCGATGCGTCCCGGCCGCCAACGCCGCAGCCAGCCCGTCAAGCTCCCGCACCGTAGTACTCAATTCACTGGTGAACGCCCGATACTGCGCCGCGTGCAGCGTCGCGGAATGAAGAAGGATCACCCGTCGCCGAGCACCGTCCACAGTCGCCACGGTGTCAAACGCAGTCAGCCCGGCAAACCGCTCCGGATCCACCCGCCGCCGCACCGACGCGGGCCGCGCAAGCAACTCCGGATGATCCGCCAACGGAAGCGACCCGACAAACCCGGTCCGCGCGCCAAGATCGAGTTGCGCCGCCTGCCCGGAGTGGAAAACCAACGTATGCCGCTCCCCTAATTCAGCGGCCAGCGCACCGAAGGTCGGCGCGTTCTCCCTCCGATAAACCCGGGACGCCAACGGAATCGCCCCATCCCGCGTGACGACCAACCCGAGCCCGGCCAGCACGTCCTGACAAGCCGACGGCAACGTGCAATCCGCAGCGGTAAACGCGGCGAACTGCGCCACATCAACCGCCAGCGCTTCCGTCCCGTCATCGCCAAGAAGCTCCAGAACCGCTTCCGCCACCACACTTTCCACCGCAGCGATCCGCTCCGGGGTAAGCCGCTGCAACGCCCGCCAATGCCCAGCCGTCGTAATCGAACCCTTAGGCGGCCGGGGCCGAACCAGATCCTGCGCGAGACAGCCGGTCCACCACTCCTCGAACTCCGTCTCCGGCGCGGTCGCCCGGTGCAGCACAGCAAGCGCGACATGGAGACCGAGTGTCGGCCGAGCACGCTGCGGCCCAGCCACGGAATCAACGCGCCGGACGAGGTCGAGCCGCTGCAGCGTCCCCCACACGGCGGAAACGTCCCCGAACGACCGATGGCGCGCGCCAGCCGCCTCGGGACCGCCGCCCGCCACCGCCGCCGCGATGTCCTCGGCTGTCCCGAGGTACCGCTGGCCGACCACGCGCGGCTTGCCGTCGACGCGCGCGGACTCGGCGAGGTAGTAGTACGTCCGCCCGCCGATGCGCTTCCCGATCACTGACGCCACCCTTTAGGTAATACCGCCGCCAGCCGTCACCGACAAGCCCGCAACCTGCGCTAATGATCACCTCGGGCCGGTCGCGCGGCGGGTGGCGGGCTAAGAGCTGGCTGGTCGCGGCGGCCGGGTCCTAGCGTGGCGGGAATGGAGCCCGAAGCTGGCGTGACCACGCCCACCCCGTCGGCCATGCGCCGTGCGCTCGCGCGGGCGCGAGACGGGAAGACGCTCGACGTCGCCGAGGCGGCCGTGCTGCTGCACGCCCGCGGCGACGACCTCAAGACTTTGTCCGACCACGCCTCCCGCATCCGCGACGCGGGCCTCGAAGAAGCCGGTCGCGCGGGGATCATCACCTACAGCCGCAAGGTGTTCATCCCGCTGACCCGGCTGTGCCGGGACCGGTGCGGCTACTGCACCTTCGTCACCGTCCCCGGCAGGCTCGAATCGCCGTTCCTGTCGCCGGACGAGGTCCTCGACATCGCCCGCAAGGGCGCCGAGATGGGCTGCAAGGAAGCCCTGTTCACCCTCGGCGACCGGCCGGAGGACCGCTGGAAAGCCGCGCGCGAATGGCTGGACGCGCACGGCTACGACGACACGCTGTCCTACGTCCGCGCGATGGCGATCCGGGTGCTCGAAGAGACCGGCTTGCTGCCGCACCTCAACCCGGGTGTCCTGTCCTGGCAGGACTTCCAGCGGCTCAAGCCGGTCGCGCCGTCGATGGGCATGATGCTGGAGACCACCGCGCGCCGGCTGTGGAGCGAGAAGGGCGGGCCGCACTACGGTTCGCCGGACAAGGATCCCGAGGTCCGGTTGCGCGTGCTGGAGGACGCCGGGCGCAGCTCGGTGCCGTTCACCACCGGCGTGCTGATCGGGATCGGCGAGACGCACGAGGAACGTGCCGACGCACTGTTCGCGATCCGCAAGACCGCCCGCGAGTACGGCGGCATCCAGGAAGTCATCGTCCAGAACTTCCGGGCCAAGCCGGACACGAAGATGCGCGCGACCCCGGACGCCGACCTCGAAGAACTGGCCGCGAACATCGCCGTGGCCCGGCTGGTGCTGGGTCCGCGGATGCGCATCCAGGCGCCGCCGAACCTCATCGGCGACCAGTACGACCTGATGATCCGCGCGGGCATCGACGACTGGGGCGGCGTTTCACCGCTCACGCCGGACCACGTGAACCCGGAACGCGCGTGGCCGCAGATCGACCTGCTGGCGCGGCAGACCGAGAAGGCCGGTTTCGAGCTCCGCGAGCGGCTGACCATCTACCCGGAGTACGTGAAGCGCGGCCAGCCGTGGCTGGACCCGCGCGTCACGCGGCACGTCGCGGCGCTGGTCGACGGGGAGACCGGGCTGGCCCGCGACGGCGCGATGCCGGTCGGGATCCCGTGGCAGGAGCCGGACGGCGGCTGGCAGGAGTCCGGGCGCACCGATCTGCACACCGAGATCGACACCACCGGCCGCACCGAGGACCGCCGGGGCGACTTCGATTCGGTCTACGGCGACTGGAAAGAGATCGGCCGGAAGATCAAGACCGGACCGCAGCGGTTCGACACCGACATCCGGGATGCGTTGCGCAGCGCGGAAAAGGACCCCGCCGGGCTGTCCGACGACGCCGCGCTCGCCTTGCTGCACGCGGACGGGCCGGAGCTGGACGCGCTCACGAAACTGGCCGACGACCTGCGGCGCGAGGTGGTCGGGGACGACATCACGTTCGTCGTCACGCGGAACATCAACTTCACCAACGTCTGCTACACCGGTTGCCGGTTCTGTGCCTTCGCGCAGCGGAAGACCGACGCGGACGCGTACACGCTGTCGCTGGAGCAGGTCGGCGACCGGGTGGACGAAGCGTGGGCCGCGGGCGCGACCGAGATCTGCATGCAGGGCGGCATCCACCCGGATCTGCCGGGCACCGCGTACTTCGACCTCGCGGCCGAGGTGAAGCGGCGGCAGCCGGACATCCACCTGCACTCGTTCAGCCCGATGGAGGTCGTGAACGGCGCGTCGCGGACGAATCTGTCCATTCGCGACTTCCTGATCCGGGCGAAGGAGTCCGGAGTGGACTCGCTGCCGGGCACCGCGGCGGAAATCCTCGACGACGACGTCCGGTGGGTGCTCACCAAGGGCAAGCTGCCGACGGACGCGTGGATCGAGGTGGTCACCACCGCGCACGAGATCGGGCTGCCGACCACGGCGACGATGATGTACGGCCACGTGGACAACCCGAGCCACTGGGTCGGGCACCTGAAACTGCTGGCAAAACTGCAGCGCGAAGGCGTGGAACGCAACGGGCGGCGCGGGTTCAGCGAGTTCGTGCTGCTGCCGTTCATCCACCAGAGCTCGCCGATCTACCTGGCCGGGCTCGCCCGCGCGGGCACGACGCTGCGCGAGAACCGGGCGGTGCACGCGCTGTCGCGGCTGCTGCTGCACGGCACCTTCGACAACATCCAGAGTTCCTGGGTGAAGCTCGGCGAGGAAGGCAGCCGGGCGGTGCTGCAGGGCGGCGTCAACGACATCGGCGGCACGCTGATGGAGGAGACGATCAGCCGGATGGCGGGCGCGGCGAACGGGTCGTACAAGACGATCAGCGACATGCGCGCGATGGTCGAGCCGCTCGGGCGTCCGCTGCGGCAGCGGACCACGTCGTACGGAACGCCGACGGACGAGCGGATCGCCGCGGCTGCCGAGTCGGACGGGGTCGCGACGGCGGTGCGGAAGCCGTTGCTGCCGCTGCTCACCCCGTGATCAGCCGGTGCGGTGCAGCCGCCACAGCGCGATAGCCAGCTGCAACCGCAACCGGCCGGCGGGATCGCGCACTGGCCAGCCGAGCAGATGCTCGGCGTGGGCCAGGCGCTCCTGCAGGGTCGAATGGTGCACTACCAGCGTGTTCGCGGCGCCGCGCAGACTCGGAGCGCCCGCGACGGCGACCAGCGTGGGCAACACCCACTGGGCCGCCGCGCGGGCGCTCTCCAGGCTGGCGACGTCCGCGACCGGTTTGGTGCGGGGTCCCACCGCGTCGGCGAGCACGGCCAGTCCGCCGAGTTCGGCGTAGTCCACAACGGACGGTCCAGGGTCGTCTTCGGCGGCGGTGAACCGGAAAGCCGTCCGGGCTTGTTCGCCGGACACCGGCAGGTCGGCTAGGTCCACGACAGTGCCAAGGCCGACCCGGGCCCGTTCCGGCGGAGTCCACTGTGGAGGGACGACCAGCGGGACCGCGTCGGTCACGACAGCTCGCGCGGTGGCGCCGAGCCCCAGCCGATGCGCGGCGCGAAGCCGGGTTCGTTCGTCCGCCGACGCGTCGAGCACCACTTCCACGGACGCTGGATCGACCACCCGGCCGCGGGTGCGGTCCAGGACCGCCCGAGCCGCGGCCGACGCGCGCTCCAGCACCATCGCGTCCACCGGGCTCGCCGGACCGGGCCGTTCCAGCCACAGCGCGACCGGGCCGTCGGGACGCAACGGAGCGGCGGGCCATTCCGGATCGGGCGGTCCGTCCGACGGCACGACGCGCCCGTCCGGTTCGACGCGGACGCGCACCCGGCGTTCGTCGTCGGCCAGCCGCGCGGGGCAGCCGGACAGCACCGCCGCCCCGCGCACGATCGGCTCCAGCCCGGCGCGGCCCTCGACCAGCCGGTCGAAATAGGCGATGACCTTGACCGTCTCGGCCGCGCCGGGATCGAGCGCGCTCAGATGCGTGACCAGCTCCCTCATCGGTCCATCATCGCTCGTCCGGTTCAGCCGAGCAGCCGCCGCAGCCACGGCGTCCGCTCGGCGCGGGCCTGCTGCGACAGCGCCGCCTGCGGAGCCGAGCCGTCGAAGCCGTGGAAGGCGCCGGGCCAGACGTGCAGCTCCGCCTGCACCCCGGACAGCCACAGCCGGTTCGCGTAGGCGATGACCTCGTCGCGGAAGGTCTCGGTGCTCCCGACGTCGAGGAACGCGGGCGGGAGGCCGGACAGGTCTTCGGCGCGCGCGGGCGCGGCGTAGGGCGACACGTCCGGGCCGCCGCGAGCGTCGCCGAGCAGCGCGGTCCAGCCGACGTGGTTCGCGGCGCGGTCCCAGCTGCCCATCTCGGCCATCTGAATCGCCGACGGCGAGTCGTTGCGGTCGTCGAGCATCGGGTACACGAGCAGCTGGCCGATCAGGTCCGGTCCGCCGCGGTCGCGGGCGAGCAGCGCCGTTCCCGCCGCGAGGCCGCCGCCCGCGCTCGCGCCGCCGATCACGACGCGGGAGGAGTCGAAGCCGTACTCGGCGGCGTGCTTGACCGTCCATTCCAGGCCGGCGTAGCAGTCCTCGACCGGTGCCGGATGCGGGTGCTCGGGCGCGACCCGGTAGTCGACACAGACGAAGCCGAGGCCCAGTTCGGTCGCGTATTCCTTGAGGAAGTACAGGTCGCCGCCCTGGTGTCCGCCGATGATCATGCCGCCGCCGTGCAGCCAGTACAGCACCGGGACGTCGACCGCCCCGGCCGGCCGCGCGACGATCAGCGGGATCGGGCCGCGCGGGCCGTCGGCGTCCACTTCGGACACTTCGAGGGCGCCGTCGGCGGTGATCTCCTCCAGCGAGATCTGCCGCTTCGCCGCGGCCGCGCGCACCGCCGGAATCGACTCGAGCGTCTTGATCGGCGGCCGCTCGGCCGCCAGCACTTCGAGCGCCGCGGCGAGCTCGGGGTCGAACGGGAGCGGCGGATAGGCGGTCATCGCGGGAGCCTCCAAGGGATCGGGGTGCGGGACCCATCCTCGCCGCCCGGGAGCCGGTCCGGGCCAGCCGGGCGGCGGGAATCTCCCGCCAGCTGGCGGGTCAGCGGTCCAGGCTGATCGCGTTCTTCGCCCGCTCGACCGATTCCTCCGACGCGGGTCCGGCGGTGTTTTCCGTGGCCAGCGCCTGGTTGAGCTCGACGAACGGGCGCATCCGGGTCTCGTAGTCGGCGGCGGAGTCCGCCAGGACGTACGCGCCGACCAAGGCGAGGCTCGTGCCCTGCCCGGACAGCACGGACGCGCAGTACCCGGCGTCGCCGACCAGCGCGACCCGGCCGGTCGTCCAGCGGTCGAGGTGGATCTGGAGCATGGCGTCGAAGAAGAAGGTCTCGGAGTCTTCCATGGCTTTGACCAGCTCAGGCACCGGACCGCCGACCTCGCTCAGCCGGTCCGCGATGAGCTTCTTCTGCTCCGCGACGTCCCGGATCTCGCGGTACTCCGGTTCGGCGAAGCCGAGCGTCACCCGGATCTCCTCGTTGCCCGGCACCGGATAAACCGCGCCGCCGACGCCCTCGCCCTGGAACCAGATCTGCCAGTCCTCGAGGCCGACGGTGTTGGCCGCCGGGAAAACAGCCAGGTACTGGCCGAGGTAGCGGCGGAACTGGTCCTCCGGCCCGAACGCGAGCCGCCGGACCGCCGAATGCGCGCCGTCCGCGCCCACGATCAGGTCGAACGTGCGCGGCTGCGCCTTGGCGAACTCGACCCGGCCGGACTCGGCGTCGAGCGCGGTGACCTCGTCGCCGAAGCGGAACTCGACGTCGGCGGCGTCGTGCAGCAGCTCGATCAGGTCGTCGCGGAGGATCTCGATGTCCGCGCTGTCCAGCCGGCCGCTGCTGAACGTGCGTTCCTCGGAACGGAACACCTCGTTGCCGGACGCGTCCAGCATCGACATCCCGCGCATCCGCGTGCGCTTGGCGCGGACCTGCTCGCCGATGCCCATCCGGTCGATGACCTCCAGCGCGACCCCGCGGATGTCGATCGCCTGACCTCCGCTGCGCAACCCCTCGGCGCGCTCCACGACCGTCACGTCGTAGCCGCTGCGGCGCAGCCAGTAGGCCGACGCGCAACCAGCGACTCCCGCGCCGCAAACCAGTGCTTCAGGCATGTCCTCACCCCTCGGTACGGTGCATCATTACCCTGATGAACCTGCCGTGACCTGGCTGCCGCCGCCAAAACTGACCTAGTACAGATGACCCGCTGACCTAGTACAGACAGGACGTCCATGCCGACCGACCCGCCGTACCTCCGCATCGCCGCCGCGCTGCGGGACGAGATCTCGCAGCTGCCGCCGGGCGCGAAGGTGCCCTCGACGCGTCAGCTGGCTTCGACGCACGGCGTCGCGAACGCCACCGCGGCCAAGGCGCTCGACGTGTTGCGCCGCGAGGGCGTGCTCCGTGCTGAACCGCGGTCGGGTTATGTCACCGCTGGTCAGCAGGCTGAGACAGAGGCGAAGCGGCCAGTGTTGACCCGGGATCGGTTGGTACGCGCGGCAATCGCGATCGCCGACGCGGAAGGCGTCGCGGCGCTGTCGATGCGCGGACTCGCCGCGCGGCTGGGTGTTCCGGCGATGGCGCCCTACCGGTATCTGTCCGGAAAGGACGAACTTGTCTTCCTGATGGCGGACACGGTCTACGGCGAAACCGGTTACCCGGCACGGGAACCGGAGGGGTGGCGGGCGCAGTTGGAGCTGTCGGCGCGCACGCTGTGGTCCGTGCATCGACGGCATCCGTGGCTGGCGCATCTCGTCCCGCTCACCCGGCCCTGGCCGCTGCCGAACCTGGCGGCGCACAACGAACGCGCGCTGGCCGCGTTGTCGGTCTTCGGCCTGAACGCGGCTGACCTGTGCGATCTGAATGTGTTGTTCTACAACCACATCCAGGGCACGGCGATCCATCTGGAACGCGAGCGGCACGCGATGGGGGCGACCGGGATCACCGAGGACCAGTGGATGGAGACGCAGGCGCGGGGATACGCGGCGCTGACCGGGTCCGGGCGGTATCCGGTGCTGGCGCGGATGGTGGCGGACCTTGCCGAGGGGTACGACCTCGATCTGGACCACCTGTTCGAGATCGGACTGCAGGCGCTGCTGGACGGGCTGGCTGTCCGATATCCGGTTGGTGGGGCGGGTTCCGGACGGCAGAATCAGCGAGCGTGATCCGCCTAGTCCCGACCGTCCGCGAGCGCCGGAAGTATCAGCGCGAGCGCAGGTATCTCGACTTCGAGATCGACGGCGTCAGCGTGCGCAGCTTGGTCAACGCCGAGCTGGATCTGATCTCGGTGCTGGCAACCGATCATCCGCACGACCCGCAGCGCTTGGCGCGCGTGCTCGGCGAAGCGCCGGGTGACGCACCGGATGGCCGGACGCTGCTGTACGTCTGCCCCGAATGCGAAGACATCGAGTGCTGCGCCATCGCCGCCAAAGTGTCGCGGCGAGGCGACATCGTCACCTGGCGAGACTTCGGCGTACCGGAGGAAGACGAGGCGGACAACGAGTACGCCGAGCGCGCGATCACCTTCTCCGCGCGCGAGTTCCTCCGCGAACTGGCGGGCCGCTGAGCGGTCAAGCGTGGGCATGAACACCGATGCGGCCGAGCGGTACGTCCCAGGCCCAGGCACCGAGCGTGCCCCGCGAGACCCCCAACTTGCCGTAGACCCACGACCGAGGCGGTTCCAGGAGACCCTGCCGCCGCTCAACGAGGCCCGGTTGGACCGCGGTGCGCGGCTGACCCGCCGCTAAACGCCGAGCTTCAGGATGTCGATCCCCCGCTTGTTGTCCGCCACATACACGTACCCGTCGTGCCAGTACGGCGCCCACGAAGCCGCGTCCGCCGGGCGGAAGTACGCGATCTGCGTCGGGTTCGACGGGTCGCTCACGTCGAGGAATCGCGTGCCCTGCGCGTAAAACGACTGCACCAGCACGTGCCCGCGCAGGTCGAAGTAGTGCGCCGAGCAGTCGTCGGACACCGGGTCGCTGCCTTCCTGCCCGGCGACGCTCCAGGTGCCGATGCTGCGCATCCGGAACGGCTTCTCCGGCGTCGACCGCCAGCCTTCGCCCTGGTACGAGCCGTCCAGCGAAGAAATGGTCAGGACGCCGTCGCCCGCGCAGCCGGGGAGGAAGCTTTCCTCGGTGGCGTACACGAGGTCGTGCCCGCGCCACGCGCCGTCGTCCCGGGAGCCGACCGGGTGGAAGCTGTTGTGCAGGAACTTCGACGGCGCCGCGGTTTCCGACACTCCGCCGCCCGCGTATGGCACCGGCTTGAGCGCGCTCGCCAGGCGGTAGCGGTTCTGCACGGGGTCGCGATGGAAGCCGGACGTCCAGTAGCCGCGCACGCCGCCCGCGCCGGACACCCACGCGACGCCCATCTTGTCGACCTGCACGTCGTGCACGTAGTCGGTTTTGCCGTCGTTGCGGGCGAGTTCGATCGGGTCCGGGTGCACCTTCGGGGCGCGCGGGTTGCGCACGTCGGTGACCCAGATCGGCCTGCCGCCCCAGTCCGCGGGCTGGTCGTCGGCCTTCGCCGGGCCGCCGGTCCAGAGGTAGCGGCAGTCGTCGACGCAGCTGGTGGTGTGGCCCGCCGGGACCTTGACGTAGCTGAGGATCTCCGGTTTCTCCGGATGCGCCACGTCGACCACGTAGATGCCGGACTCGCCGGTGTGCGTGTTGCCCTTGAACGCACGCGGGTCCCGGGACAGGAACACGAGCTTGCGCTTCGCGTCGACCTCGGTGTCCTCGGTTTCCCACAGCCCGGGCAGGCTCAGCTCGCCGATCGCGCGCGGCTTCGCCGGATTCTCCGTGAGGTCGTACACCTTCAGGCCGAACTGGCCGGACACGACCATCACGTCGCGTTTGCCGTAGCTGAGGAAGTTCGCCGAAATGGCCCCTTGCGCGTCGGGCACGCTGCCGACCGGCCGCACGCCCTTGACCGCGCCCGGATCGCCGACGCTGTGCTTCGCTTCGGTGACCGGCTTGTCGTCCTCGCAAGCCGCGGCTGGCAATCCGGTGGCGACGAGCGTCGCCGCCGCGGTCGCGATCGCCAGTCCGGAGCGAATCCACCAACGGCGCACGCGAAACCTCCAAGAGACCCCAGTGTGACTGAAGTACTTTAAGACGGTCCCTAACCGGACACAACCGCCTTTCGTTGCTTTCCACCTGGTAGTAAGACAGCATGCGATCGCGTCTGCTGGTCCCGCTCACGCTCGCCGCCGTCGTCGCGGCCGGTCTCTCCGGCTGTTCGTCGTCGGCCGAACCCGCCCGGCCCGGCGTCCTGTCGGTCGGTCTCGGCGAACCCGGCACGCTGCTGCCCGCCGACGTCACCGATCCGTCCGGGCGGCTCGTCACCGGCGCGTTGTGGACTCCGCTCGCCGATTACGATCCGGCCAGCGGAAAAGTCACCCCGCGCGCGGCCGAGTCGATCACCAGCACCGACCGGGCGACCTGGACCGTCCGGTTGCGGCCCGGGAAATTCCACGACGGCACGCCGGTCACCGCGCAGTCCTATGTGGACACTTGGAAGGCGATCGCCGGTCACCATTGGGCCAGTACACCGGTGCTCACGAAGTCCTTGCGGGCCAAGGAGATCACTGCAGTCGACGCGAAACAGTTGCGGATCGTGCTCGACCGGCCGTCGAATCAGGTGCCCGCTTGGTTGTCCGCGCCCGGGCTCGTGCCGTTGCCCGCGTCGGTGCTGAAATCGCGCGACTGGAACGGGTTCGCCCGCCATCCGATCGGCAACGGCCCCCTGCGATTGGAGGGCGACTGGCAGTCCGGCTCCGGCGGCAAGCTCGTCCGGGTCGCCGCGGATCCGGGCCGGGCGAAGGAAATCGAGCTGCGCGTCGGCAATCCGGCGGAGCAGTACGACGAGGTCAAGGAAGGCAAACTCGACGTCGCCACGTCCGTCCCGGGCGACCGGCACGAGGCGATGCACGCCGATTTCGCCGACCGGCACGCGATGTGGGCCCTCCCCCGCGCCGGCTACCTGGTGTTTTCCACCGAGGCAACGCGATTCGCCGATCCCGCGGTGCGGCATGCCTTCGCGCTCGGCACCGACCGCGCCGCGCTGGAATCCGGTCCGCTCGCGCACCAGGCGGACGCGGCCAAGGGATTGCTGCCGCCGGCGGTCGCGCCCGGCGAACGATCCGGGAGCTGCCGTCCGTGCACTTTCGACGGTCCGGCCGCCAAATCCCTGCTGGACCAAGCCGGATTCACCGGCGACGCGGCCGTGTACTACGACAGCTTCGACGGCACCTGGCCGCAGGCGTTGGCCGCGGGCCTGTCGAAGAGTCTGGGAATTTCGGTTACCGCACAGCGTAAAGCCACCGGAGGCAAGCCGACCGGTCCGTCCGCGCTGGAGGTCAAGGCGGTCTCGCCGAGCCCGGCCGACCTCCTCCACACGCTCGCGGACGCCGCCGGTTACACCGATGCCGGATTCGCCGCCGATCTCAATTCCGCCGAAACCACCGCGTCACCGGAAGAAGCCGCGCAGCTGTTCCGGGTCGCCGAGAACCAGGCGCTGCGCGATCTTCCGGCGATTCCACTGTGGACCGCGCATGGCCACGCCGTCTGGTCCGCCCGGGTCCACGACGCGGTGACGACGCCGTTCGCCGGAATCGACCTGACCCGGCTGCGCGACTAAACCCGCGCGTGTTGCGCCAGCACTTCGCCGAACGCCGCCGTCAACGGATCCGGCTCGCTGCGACCGTAAGCGACCAGCTCTCGCCGGATCGGTTTGCCCGGGCGCAAAACCCGGCCGCTGAACTCGGCGGGGAGCACGTTCGCCGGAACCAGCGCGGGCCCCAATCCGGCCGCCGCGAGCAACGGTGCGGCGGCGGTCTGTTCCGTGCGCACCGCGGGTCGCGGCCGGAATCCTGCTTCTGCGCAAGCGGCGTCGAGAAGTTCGGCTAAGCCGTGGCCGGGCGCGTAGTGCACCCACGCGCAGTCGGCAAGGTCAGCCAGGTCGACCGTACCGTCCGAAGTGGACTCCGTGGCGCCGTCGGCCGGTAGCACGACGACGAACTCTTCGGTGCCCAGCGTCCGCACCGGGCCCGTCCACCCGGCCGGACGCGGGCCGATCGCGAGATCCGCTTCTCCGGCCAGCATCGCGTCGCGCAGTTCGTCGGCGTGGCGGTACTCGAAAAGCCGCACGTCGACGTCCGGCCGTTCGCGCCGCCACACCCGCAGCGCCGGCGGCAGCACCCCGAGGCTCACCGAGTAGACCGTGGCGACCAGCAGTTCTCCGGCGACCTGGCCAGACGCCTGTCGCGCGGCGCACCGGGCACGTTCGGCGTCGGCGAGCGCGGCGCGGGCATGCGGCAGCATCGCGCGCCCCATCGGTGTGAGCCGGACCGAACGCGGCAACCGTTCCAGCAACGGCCCGCCGACGCTGTGCTCCAGCGCCCGCATCTGATGCGACAGCGCGGGCTGCGTCACGTGCAACTGCTCGGCAGCCCGGGTGAACGAACCGGTGTCGACCACCGTGACCAGGTACTCGAGCTGCCGCAAGCTTGTCATAAGCACAGTTTATCGAAGCCGTGAGAAGTAAGCCTTGGACTCATCGCGCGAGCGAGGTCAGGATCGGAGACATGAGCAGCACACGCGTGGCCATCGTGGCCGGGGCCAACGGGATCATCGGCCGGAAACTCATCTCCCACCTGCGGACTCTCGACGGCTGGGAGGTGCTCGGGCTCTCCCGTCGCGGCGGACCGGGCAGCCTCGCCGTGGACCTGCTCGACCCGGCGGGCACCCGGGCGGCGCTGGCCGGCGTCGGCGCGACGCACCTGTTCTACGCCGCCTACCAGGACCGGCCGACGTGGGCGGAACTCGTGCCGCCGAACGTGGCGATGCTGGAGAACCTGGTGAACGGCCTCGACGAAGGCCCACTGGAACACGTCAGCCTGATGCAGGGCTACAAGGTCTACGGCGCGCACCTCGGCCCGTTCAAGACCCCTGCCCGCGAGGCCGACGCGGGACAACACATGCCGCCGGAATTCAATGTCGACCAGCAGAAGTTCCTGGAACGCCGAGCTGCGGCCGGGGGCTGGTCGTGGTCGGCGATCCGGCCGTCCGTGGTCGGCGGGACGACGCTCGGCAACCCGATGAACCTCGCGCTCGTGATCGCGGTCTACGCGTCGATCTCGAAGGAACTCGGCCTGCCGCTGCGCTTTCCCGGCAAGCCCGGCGCGTACGACAGCCTGCTGGAGATGACGGACGCACAGTTGCTCGCCGAGGGCACAGTGTGGGCGGCGACGTCCAGTCAGAACGAAGCCTTCAACATCGCCAACGGTGACCTCTTTCGCTGGCGAGAGCTGTGGCCGAAGCTGGCCGCGTACTTCGACCTCGAAGTCGCTTCGCCGTTGCAGCTGCCGCTGACGACCGTGATGGCCGATAAGGAACCACTGTGGACCGAGATGGCGGCGAAGCACGGCCTCACTGCTTCGTACGCCGACGTCTCTTCGTGGGCCTTCGGCGACTTCGTGTTCTCGTGGGACTACGACATGTTCGCGGACACGTCGAAGTCACGCCGCGCCGGTTTCCACTCCTATGTGGACACTGAGCAGATGTTCTACCGGCTGTTCGACGAGTTGCGCCGCGACCACGTCATCCCCGGCCGATGAACGGCATCGTGGTGGCGGTGATGGTGAGGAACTGGACGTTGGCGTCCAGCGGCAATCCCGCCATGTAGAGCACCGCGTCGGCGACGTGGCCCGCGTCGAAGGTCGGCTCGGCCAGCAGCCGCCCGTCGGCCTGCGGGATGCCCGCGGCCATCCGCTCGGTCATCTCGGTGGCCGCGTTGCCGATGTCGATCTGTCCGCACGCGACGTTCCAGGCGCGGCCGTCGAGCGAAATCGACCGGGTGAGACCGGTGACGGCGTGTTTGGTGGCCGTGTAGGCGACGCTCGCCGGACGGGGCGCGTGCGCGGAGATCGAGCCGTTGTTGATGATCCGGCCGCCCTGGGGGTCTTGGTCGCGCATCAGCCGCACCGCCTGCTGCGCGCACAGGAACATGCCGGTGAGGTTCGTGTCGACGGTGCGCCGCCAGTCCTCGACGGACAGATCCGCGACGGTGCCGCCGAGCGACACCCCGGCGTTGTTCACCAGCAGATCCAACCGGCCCCATTCGCTGCGCACGGCCGAGAAAAGCGCCTCCACCGAAGCCGGATCGGCGACATCCGCGGGCACGACCAGCGCGTTCGCGGCGGAACCGGCCGTCTCGCGCAGGGCCTCCTCGCGACGTCCGGCGAGCGCGACCCGGTAACCCGCGTCGAGCAGCGCACCGGCGATCCGGCGGCCCAGTCCGGAACCGGCCCCGGTGACCACGGCGGTCTTCTCCGACATGTCGGCCTCCTCAAAGTCCGTTCGCCCGCACGTTGCCATATCGCGGCACACTGGGTTCATGGGACCACGTGACACGCTGCTCGCCGGGTTCGCCAAACAGCTGGGCCATCCGCGGGGCCGGGCCGGACAGGCTGTCGTCCGGCTGCTCAACAACGTCAACCGCGGGCCGGTCACCGGAGCGGTCGAAGCGCTGGAGATCCGCCGCGGCGAAACCGCGCTGGACCTGGGTTTCGGCGGCGGTCTCGGCCTGGACCTCCTGCTGCGCGCGACCGAAGGCGGCACCGTGCACGGCGCGGAGATCTCCGAAACAGCGCTGGCCCGGGCGCGGCGGACGTTCCCGAAGAACCTCGCCGCCGGACGGCTGGTGCTGCACCAGGCCGGAATGGCCGAGCTTCCGCTTGGCGACGGGACGATCGACGCGGCGCTGACCGTCAACACCGTCTACTTCATCCCCGACCTGGCGCCCGCGTTCGCCGAGGTCGCACGGGTGATCGCGGACGGCGGCCGGTTCGTCGTCGGCATCGGAGATCCCGCGATGATGCGCGAAATGCCCTTCACCAGCCACGGTTTCCGGCTGCGGCCGCCGGAAGAGATCGAGAAGGCGCTCGCGGACGCGGGCCTCGAACTGCGCCGCCACGACCGGCTCGGCGACGGGCCGAGGGCGTTCCACCTGCTGGTCGCCGGACGCTGAAAAGGGCGGGCTCCCCGGTCGAGGAGCCCGCCCTTTCCGCAACCGCTACTTCTTCGGCACGCCCAGCGCGGCCAGCGCCGGACCCGCCATGATCACGCCGTTGCCGGTCACCGCGTCGAACCCCGGTGCGCCGAGGTCGATCGCGCTCGACACCAGCGCCGTGCGGACGTCGGCCGGGGTCGCGGCCGGCTTGCCGGACAGCAGCAGCGCCGCGATCGCCGCCGCGTGCGGGGCGGCCGCCGAGGTCCCGTAGAACGGCTGGAAGCCGGCGACCGAGGTGGCCACGCCGTCGGCCGCGGTGATGTCCGGCTTCGCGCGGGTCGCGCCGCCGGTCGAGGACACGTTGCCCGGGGTCAGCTCGGTGCCGTCGGCGTTGTAGAAGAGGTGCCGCTGGCCGTCGGAGGTGAAGCGCTCCCACTTGCTGGCCGAGGTGAACAGGCCCGGGTACGGGCCGGCCGGGTTCGCCGGGTCGCCGGCCTCCAGCGGACGGCCGAACGCGGTCGCCGCCGGGGCCGCGGCCACCGAGAACGCCGCTGCCGCCGCCGAGTGGCCCGAGGTCACGCCCGCGGTGCTGAAGCCCTTGAGCGAACCGGAGTCGACGAACCGGCCGCGGATCACGTTGAGCGCGAAGAACCGGTCCGCGCCGCTGTACTTGACCACCGCGACGCGGTAGCCGGAGCCGGACGTCGGCACGGTCAGGCTCTCGTACGGGTTCTGCGAACCGTCCTGCGAGTTGGCGCTGGAGGCGACGACGCCGCCGGAAGCGTTGAGCAGGAACAGGTCGTAGTCATTGGCCGAGTGACCCCACGGGTCCGACCAGAACAGCGTCACCGGCCTGCCGAGCGAACCCGGCGAGAGCGGGTCGGTCGTCTGCACGCCGCTGCCCGGGTCGAAGTCGTGCGGGGTGCCGGTGACGCCCGGCAGCGCGGTGCCGGACGAACGGAAGTCGCCCTCGTAGTAACCGCTGGTGCCGTCGGTCAGGTTGCCGGAGTTGCCCGCGGAGGAGAAGTAGAGCGCGCCGGCCGCGGTCACGTCGTTGACCGCCTGCGCGACCTGCGTGTCCTGGAACGGCGACTCGTCGAAGTACGCGACGTCGTCGACGATCACCGTGCACTTGCCGGTGCTGCGCAGCGCGCGGATGTTGTCCGCGAAGCTCGACTCGCTGGTGAACGCGGTCGCGAAACCGAGCGTCGCGCCCGGGGCGAGGTCGTGGACGATCTCCAGCATCGCGGTGCCCTCGTCGCCGCTGCCGGCTTGGCCGGGCAGCACGTCGACGGCGGGCAGTTCGCCCGCGTCCTGCGACTTCTTCAGCGAGTTGACGCCGTCGGAAAGCACGCAGACCTTCACACCGGTGCCGTTCACGCCGTATTGCGTGCGCGCGGTGTCAGCGCCGTGGGTCTTGTCCCCTTCGGACACCTGCACGGCGGCGACGGCCTTCTTGGCCAGCTGCCGGCGCTGCGCGTCGGGCTCGTTCCAGGTCATCGCCTGCGTCGCGGGCTGGACCTGGCGGACGTCGCCCCGCGCCGCGATCCGGTCCACCGCGTTGAGCGGCAGCTGGGCGCGAACCGAGCCATTGGACGAGGTGGACTGCACGGTGCCGCCCGCGGCACGCACGGCCTTCGCGATCGCGGCGCCGGCAGTACCGGCGATGTCGACCGAAACCGTGCCAGCTTGGGTGACCGGCAGACCGGTGCGGTAATCCGGCAGCAGCGCGGCGAGACCGCGGTCCGCGCGCAGGCGCTTCTCCACGACCAGCTGGCTGGACTGCTTCCGCTCGGCCGGGGTAAGGGTCTTCTTGATCCCCTGCAACGCACTGATCCCCGTCCCAGCGCGCGCGTTCGCCGCGTCCGCCGCCGACGGCTGCGCGACGGCGACCCCGCTCCCGGCGAGCACCACCCCGACCGCGAGGGGCACCGAATACGCGGCTACCCGGCTCGTTCTTCTCATGACAACTCCTGTCCTCGCCCCCGGCCACCCACTGTGGTCACGTGAATCTAAATAGCGACCGCGGCCAATACCACCGACCAAAGTGGTATCTGCCCGGATGGCCCACCTGGTGAGACATCGACGGGCGCTTCCCGGCCCGAAGCGGAGCTGGCACTCTGCTCTCGTGGCGAACCTGGGGAGGGATTTCGCGCGGCTGTGGGCTGCGTACGCGATCAGCACGGCAGGCAGCACGGTCGGCGCGGGTGCCCTCGGACTCGTCGCGGTGCTCGTGCTCGACGCTCCCGCGTGGCAGGTTTCCCTGATCACCGCCATCTCGGCCGCCGCCAGCGCGGTCCTCGCTTTCCCGCTCGGGCCTCGCGTCGAATTCGCCCGGAAGCGTCCCGCGATGATCACCGGAGACCTGATCCGCTGTGCCGCGCTGGCGAGCGTGCCGCTGGCGGCTGCGCTGCACGTGCTGACCATGCCGCAGCTCTATGCGGTCGACATCGTCGTCGCCACCGCGGCCGTCATCTTTTCCGCAGCCAGCGGCGCACACCTCAAAGCCCTTGTCGCGCCGGACGAACGGGCTGTCGCCTTGAGCCGCTTCGAAAGCACCGACTGGGTCTGCTGGTCGGCCGGCCCACCCTTGGGCGGCGTCTTGATCAGTGGATTGGGCGCGACCGCGACGATGCTCATCGACGCGTTCTCGTTTCTGCTGTCCGCACTCGGAATCCGTCGTCTGCGTACGCCGGAACCACCGCCTGCGGTTGCTTCCGGGCCCGCTCGCCGCGGATTCACCGACGGATGGCGTTTCCTGCTGCGCAGCCCTGAACTGCGGCCGCTGTTCTTCAACTCCGTGTTGTTCAGCGGCGCGGTTCTTTGGGTCACGCCGCTGCAAACCGTGCTGATGTTGCGGGATCTCGGCTTCGCGCCTTGGGAATACGGGCTGGTGCTCGGCGTTCCCTGCCTTGGCGGGCTACTCGGCGCGCGGCTCGCGCCGACGCTCAGCTCCCGGTACGGCGCGCGGAAAGTGTTGCTCTGGACCAGTTTCGCGCGTACTCCGTGGCTGCTCGCCGCTCCGTTCGCCTTTCCCGGACCGGCCGGAGTCGTTCTGCTGATCGCCGCGGACTTCGGGCTGTTGCTGGTGGCGGGCATCTTCAACCCGACCTATTCGGCGTACCGGCTGTCGCTGATCGACGACACCGTCCTGACGCGGACACTCACCGCCTGGTCCACCGGAACCCGCACCGCCAAACCCATTTTCATCACCCTCGGCGGGATCGCCGCCGGAGTGGTCGGCGTGCGCTTCTCGCTGGGGATCGGCGCCGTGCTCTGTCTGCTCAGCGCCGCCGCGTTGCCCGCCCGCCGGAGCCGATGATCAGTTTTTGTCGGTGGTGCAGGTTACCGTGGCTGCCATGTTCAAGATCGACCGCGCGGCCGCTGCCGACGCCGCCGCGCTCACCGACCTCATGCACGCCTCGTCGGCCTACCAAGGCCAGTACGCCTCGATCCTGGAGGGATACGCCGTCACGCCGGATTACCTGCGCCAGCACCAGGTTCTGGTCGCCCGGGGCCCGTCCGGGCCAGTGGGTTTCGCCGCGCTCGCCGACGCGGAACTGGACCTGCTGTTCGTCGCCGACGAAGCGCAGGGAACCGGGCTCGGTGCCCGGCTCGTGCAGCGAGTCCTCGAGCTGGCAGCGGAAAACGGGCTGACCGAGGTGCGCGTGGTGTCGCATCCGCCCGCGGTGAAGTTCTACGAACGCATGGGCGCCCGGCAGATCGGGACCGTCCCGCCGAAACCGCCGAAGATCTCGTGGTCCCGGCCGGAACTGGTGTTCTCCCTGTCCGGAAACGACAGCGCCCCGGACCGCGAAACCACCGCGGGCCAGGGCGACCGTCGAGGAATCAGAAGTTGATCATATGACCAGCCAGTCCGTGCACCGCTTCCTTCACCGCCTCGCCCAGTGTCGGGTGCGCGTGCACGTTGCGCGAAACCTCGTGCACCGTAAGGTCCCACTGCTGCGCCAGCGTCAGCTCCGGCAGCAGCTCCGTGACGTCCGGGCCGATGAGGTGCGCGCCGAGCAGTTCGCCGTACTTCGCGTCGCTCAGCACCTTCACGAAGCCCGCCGCGTCGCCGAGGCCGTGCGCCTTGCCGTTGGCCGTGAACGGGAACTTCGACACCTGCACGTCGAAGCCCTTCTCGCGCGCCTGCTCCTCGGTCCAGCCGAAGCTCGCGATCTGCGGCTGGCAGTAGGTCGCGCGCGGGATCATCACGAAGTCCAGTTCCATGGTCTCCGCGCCGGCGATCGTCTCCGCCGCCACGATGCCCATCGACTCCGACGCGTGCGCCAGCATCAGCTTCGCCGTCACGTCGCCGATCGCGAACAGGTGCGGCACGTTCGTCCGGCCGCGGCCGTCGATCGCGATCGCGCCGCGCTCGGTCAGCTCGACGCCGGTGTTCTCCAGGCCGTAGCCCTCCACGTTCGGCCGGAACCCGATGGCCTGCAACACCTTGTCGGCCTCGAGCACCTGCTGCTCGCCGTCCTTCGACACGGTCACTGCCACCTTGGCTCCCGAGTCGTCGATCGACTCGACCTTGGTGCCCAGCAGCACCTTGATCCCCAGCTTGCGGTAGCGCTTGGCCAGCTCGGCCGACACCTCGGCGTCCTCGAGCGGCACCATCCGGTCGAGGAACTCGACGATCGTCACGTCCACGCCGTAGTTGCGCAGCACGTAGGCGAACTCGACGCCGATCGCGCCTGCCCCGGCGATCACGATGCTGCCCGGCAGCTCGCTTTCGAGGATCTGCTTTTCGTAGGTGACCACGCGCTCGCTGCGCTGCGTGCCCGGCAGCAGCCGGGCCGTCGCGCCGGTGGCGATGATGCCGTAGGTGAAGGTGATGCGCTCGCCGTTGACCTCGAGGGTGTTGGCGTCCACGAAGGTGCCGCGCCCGTTGTACTCGGTGATCTTGTTCTTCTTCATCAGGAAGTGCACGCCCTTGACGCGCCCGTCCGCGACCTTGCGGCTGCGCTCGTACGCCGCGGCGTAGTCGAACCGGATCTCCCCGTCGGAGGAGATGCCGTAGGTCTTGGCCTCCTCCTTCACCGTGTGCGCGAGCTCGGCGTTGCGCAGCAGCGCCTTCGAAGGGATGCAGCCGACGTTGAGGCACACCCCGCCCCAGTACTTCTCTTCCACGACCGCCACGCTCAGGCCCAGCTGCGAAGCCCGGATCGCCGCGACGTACCCACCGACTCCGGCCCCGAGGACCACCACGTCATAGTCTGCGCTCATACCGTTGAAACTACCTCCCGCGCCCGCTCGGGGCGGCGTGACGGCGCCCGCTTTCCGCCCGGCCGCCGCTCGTCCTGGGCGGCCCGCCCGCTGCTGCGGCGTGTCCTCCGCCGTCTGATCCGCGGCGAAACCTTTTCCAGTGCAACCGGATCGTCCACAGTGGCACCCGCGGGTACCGCGGAGTCCGCCGGTCAGACAGGCGGGCGCACGCCCCGGATCCCGGCGAGCAGCTCGGTCACCGCGGTCATGATCCGCGCGGTCGCCTCCTCCAGCACGTCCCTGGTCAGCTCCCGCCCGCGCAGGTCGGCGAGGTCCACCGGCTCGCCGGCGACGAATTCGATCTTCCGCCGCGGCAGCACGCGCGGGAACCAGGAACCGGCGGGCAGCAGTTCGTGCGTGCCCCAGTTCGCGACCGGGATCACCGGCACGCCGGT
This sequence comes from Amycolatopsis sp. La24, assembly GCF_029087445.1. NCBI lineage: Bacteria > Bacillati > Actinomycetota > Actinomycetes > Pseudonocardiales > Pseudonocardiaceae > Amycolatopsis > Amycolatopsis sp. La24. Next base: position 4,541 of record NZ_JARACH010000093.1, on the reverse strand, counting down.
CTCCAGCGCGATGCGCGCCGCGCCGGTCTTGCCCTTCGCCGGCCAGCCGTCCGGGTGCGCGGAGAGCCCGGCCTCCGGGAAGATCGCGACGCATTCGCCCGCCCGCACCGCGGCGACGGCGTCGCGGTACGCGCCCGCGGCGGTCGGCGCGCCGCGGTGGACCGGGATGTGCTTGCCCGAACGCATCACCGACTTGATCACCGGGGCGTTCCACAGGCTCGCCTTCGCCAGGTACCGCGGCACCCGGCCGGAGCCGAGGCAGAAGGCGGTGAGCGTCGTCGGATCGGCGTTCGACAGGTGGTTGGAAGCCACCACGACCCCGCCCGATTCCGGGATGTTCCGCGCGCCGCGCACGCGGAAGCGGCTCGTGAGGGCGAGCAGCTGCCACACGACCTCGATCGCGAAGTGGTACCAGGCGCCCCGTCCGGAGCGGGCGAAGCGCCTGCCGTACCTCTGCATGCCGCGGAAGCCGAGCAGCTCCCCTTCGAGCGGGGTCCAGTGGTCCCGGGTCCGGGTGCGCAGCGCCATGAGCGTCATTCGTAGCGGAAGACGCTCCGGTTCGGTGCCGCGCGACCTCAGGACGCGGCGGGAATCACACCCGCTCGAGCACCACCACGGGGATCTCTCGGTCGGTCTTCTTCTGGTAGTCGTTGTAGGCGGGCCACACCGCGGCGAGCTTGTCCCACAGCCGGGCGCGTTCCTCGCCGGTCGCGGTCCGGGCGCGCGCGGTGAACTTGTCCGCCCGCACCTGCACGCGGACCTCGGGGTTCTCCTGCAGGTTCAGGTACCAGCCGGGGTGGTTCGGCGCGCCGCCCTTCGAGGCGACGATCACCGGGTTGCCGTCGTCCTCCTGGTAGATCAGGGCGAACTTGCGGTCCTGCCCGGTCTTGCGCCCCTTCGTGGTGAGCACCAGCGTCGGCACGCCCTCCTGCCAGTCGTGCCCGACCTCCCCGTCGGTCTCCTCGTAACGGCGAACGTGCTCGTCACCGAACAGCATGCGGATTTCCTTTCGTTCGACTTCCGCGCTCGACAGCCCGGACCTGCCCTCCCACCCTGCCGCGAACCGGTCGGTCGCGCTGATCAGCTCGTGCAGCGTGCCCGGTTCGTCGAAGGCGTGCCCGGCGTCGCCGATCATCTTCAGCTCGGCGCCCGGCAGCACCTGCGCGAGTTCCCAGGCGGTGGTGGCGGGAGTGACCACGTCGTACCTGCCCTGCACCAGAACGCACGGGATGCCCGACAGCTTCCCGGCCCCGCGGATCAGCTGGTCCGGGGCGAGCCAGCCGCCGTGGCGGAAGTAGTGGTTCTCGATCCGCGCGATCGCGAGCGCGAACTCCGGCTCGGCGAACGCGGCCACCACCTCTTCCCGCGGGGTGAACTTCACCGTCTCGCCCTCCCACCGGCTCCACGCGAGCGCGGCGGGCCCGTGCACCTTGGGGTCCGGGTGATTCAGCAGTTCGTGGTACACCTCGAGCAGGTCGCCGCCGCGGCGCGCGTACGGCACCGGCGCGAGGAACCGCGACCACGCCTCCGGGAACACGCACGCCGCGCCCCCGCCGAAGAGCCACTGCACTTCCTTGAGCCGGAGCGTCGCGACGCCGCGCAGGATCAGCTCGGTCACCCGCTCCGGATGGGTCTCGGCGTAGGCGAGCGCGAGCACGCTGCCCCACGAGCCGCCGAACAGCTGCCAGCGGTCGATGCCGCGGTCCTCGCGCAGCTGCTCCATGTCGGACACCAGGTGCCAGGTCGTGTTCACCGAGAGGTCGACGTCCGGTTCGCTGCAGTGCGGCGTGCTCCGGCCGCAGCCGCGCTGGTCGAACAGCACGATCCGGTAGCGCTCCGGGTCGAACAGCCGCCGGTGCCGCGCGGACGCGCCGCCCCCGGGCCCGCCGTGCAGGAACGCGACCGGTTTGCCTTCGGGATTGCCGCATTCCTCCCAATACAGCGTGTTGCCGTCGCCGACCGGCAGCATCCCGTGGTCGTACGGATCGAGTTCCGGGTACAGACCGAGCATGCAGCCACTATGCCCGACCTCGGCCGCGTCCCGCTGGGGGTCCACTGTGGACGTGCGGACGCGGCCGGGATGCTCCGGTTAGGCTTCCCGCATGGCGAAGGTACTGGTGGTGGAGGACGACGCGGCGATCGGCAGCGTCCTCGACTCCGCGCTGCGCGGGCACGGCCACACAGTGCAATGGTGCCGGGACGGCCGGAGCGCGCTGCGCGAGACGGCGGCCGATCTCGTGCTGCTGGACCTGGGCCTCCCGGACGTCGACGGCGTCGAGGTGTGCCGGCGGCTGCGTTCGGCCCTGCCGGGCGCGGTGCTGGTGATCCTTACCGCGCGGGCGGACGAAATGGACGTCGTGGTCGGGCTCGAAGCTGGCGCCGACGACTACCTCACCAAGCCCATCCGGCTGGCCGAACTGCTCGCCAGGGTGCGCGCGCACCTCCGCCGGGGCGCGCCCGCCGCGCCGTCGACGCCGGTCGTCCAGATCGGCGCACTGGAGGTCGACATCGCGAGCAGGCGGGTCAGCCTGAACGGCCGCGAGGTCGTGCTGCGGGCACGCGAGTTCGACCTGCTCGCGCGGCTGGCCGTCCAGCCGGGGCAGGCGGTGAGCCGGGACACTCTGATGTCCGACGTGTGGGATTCGCACTGGCACGGCTCCACCAAGACGCTCGACGTGCACATCGCCGCGCTGCGCCGCAAGCTCGCCTCGGCCGCCGAGTCGCCGTACGAGGTGCCGAGGATCGCCACCCTGCGCGGGCACGGATACCGGTTAGAGGGGGACTGAACGGGGTGCGCCGCCGGATCGTGACGCTCACCGTCCTCGCGGCGGTCCTGGCCACGAGCCTGTTCGGGCTGCCGCTCGCCGTCGGGGCGCTGTGGTACTTCCGCACGCACACCACGGCCGCGCTGGAGCGGGCCGCCGACGGGACAGCCGTCGTGGTGTCCGACGCGCTCGCCGCCGGCGAACGCTTCCAGGTCCCGGACAACGAGGACGGCGCCGAGGTCGGCGTATACGACCCGAAGGGCCACCTCCTGGCCGGGGAGGGCCCGCCCACCGCGGACGACGTCGTGCGCGGGGTCGCCGTGACCCGCAGCGACATGCTGAACCAGAAGGTCGGCGACGAGGACGTGCTGGCCGTCCCGGTGCTGACCGGCGCCCGCCTCACCGGCATCGTGCGCGCGGCGCTCCCCCGCTCGGCGCTGACCCGCGACGTCGGCATCACCTGGCTGGTGATGGCCGGCTGCGCGATCGGCGCGGTGCTCGCGAGCTGGCTGGTGGCCCGCCGGATCGCCGCCCGGCTCACCCGCCCGCTGGAAGACCTGGCCTGCACCGCGGCCCGGCTCGGCGAAGGCGACTTCTCCGCCCGGTCCCGGCGTTCGGCGATCCCGGAGATCGACCGCGTCGGCGCCGCCCTGGACGTCACCGCGACCCGCATCGGCGAAACCCTGGAACGGGAACGCGCCTTCTCCGCCGAAGCCTCGCACCAGCTCCGCACCCCGCTGGCCGGACTGCGCCTGCAACTGGAATCCGCGCTGGAAACCCCCGGCCGCGACCCGTACGCGGCCGTGCGCGCCGGAATCACCGCCGCCGACCGCTTGGAAAGGACCGTCGAAGACCTGCTCGCGCTGTCCCGGGAACGCCGCACCCCTCGCGACGAGCTGGACCTTTCCGCCCTCCTGACGGAATTGACCGACGTCCCGCTGCCCGACCACCGCGAACTGCGTCTGGAGATCACCGACCCGCCCCCAGTCCGCGCGTCGGCCCCCGCAGTGCGGCAGGTGCTGGCCGTCCTGCTGGACAACGCGGTGAACCACGGCGAAGGAACCATCACCGTCCGAGCCCGAGACGCCGGCGGCGCCCTGGCCGTGGACGTCGTCGACGAAGGCCCGGACCTGGGCGAACGAGACCCGTTCTCCGACCACACCCCCGGCGGGCACGGCATCGGCCTCCGCCTGGCGAGAAGCCTGGCCGAAGCCGAAGGCGGCCGGTTGCGCCTGTCGCGGCCCGATCCGCCGACGTTCACCTTGCTGCTTCCGGAAGCTCCCGCCTCCTGACCCAGCCCTTGCCGGGCGGTGCGTGCTTGCTCTCGCGCAGCGTCCGCGGCATGCGGCCGGAGCAGTTGCCCTCCGCGCCAAGATCCCCACGCCGCAGACGACTGGGTGCCGCTCTCCCGGCTCACCGCCAGGCAACGCCGCGCGGCTCACCCGCCGCCACTGACCGCAGAATTCCTCGCCCGCCCCCGCGACCAGCCCCGATCACGGAGCTGCCCCGATCCGCCGGAACCGCAACCCAGCCCCGCCCATCACTCCGGACACCTCCGCTAAGCAGCACGCGGGCACGGCACCCGCGGCCCAGCTTCATTCACGTCCCCGGCCCCGTGCGAGGGGCCGCAGCCACGACGACGGCCCCGCCCGCATCCCAGCGATGCCGACCCCCGGCCCGCCGCCCACGGCCGCCCCAGCGATGCCCACCCCGGCCCGCCGCCCACAGCCGCCCCAGCGATGCCGACCCCGGCCCACCGCCGACGCCACCCCAGCG
>NZ_JARACH010000092.1:0-26522 GCF_029087445.1 Amycolatopsis sp. La24 | reverse complement strand
CGCGCCCGATGGACGATGCGCTGGAAACCCGTGATCAACGCATTCGCCATCACGTTCGGTGACCGCTGGCCGGGAGCCGAAACCTACTGATCAACAACGCCGGAACACCGATCATGGGATAGACCCCCCCAGGGTCCCTCCGCACCGTGCGAAGCCGACCAGTTACGGTGGCGTGCGTGTCCTCGTTCCGTCCGGTGAGCGTGTCTTCGGGGAACCGGCGGATCAGCTGGGACCTCGTGCGCGGTGGGTGCGTCGTGCTGGTGCTGCTGTACCACGCGACCTTCATGAGCGTCGTCGTGCATCCCGAGCTCGGGCCGCGGCGGTTCGTGTTCCCGCATCAGATCGGGGCGAGCCTGCTGCTCGTGATTTCCGCGTACTTCGCCGCCGTCACGATCGGGCGCGGGTCGCTCGGCCGGTACTGGTGGGGGCGGATCGCGCGGTTGCTGCCGCCGTTTCTCGCCGCCGTCGTCGTGATTTACTTCGCGCTGCGGTACCTGTCGCCGCCCGGCTGGTTCAGCCCGCGGTTCGGCGACCTCGTCGGCAACCTGCTGATGCTCTGGAACTGGAAACCCGCCGTCTACCCCTTCCTCGACGGCTCCCACTGGACGATTCCCCTCCAGCTCATGGCGTTCACCGTCGCCGCGCTGCTCTACCGTGGCAGCTGGGGGCACGGCCGCAAGTTCCGCGTCGTCATGTGGGCCGCCCTGCTCGTCCCGCTCGCGCAGTGGCCGCTGCGCATCTCCGGTCCGCCCGAGTGGTACCGGGTCGTCGTCGACGGCTTCGGATTCCACCGCTGGCACCTGTTCGTCGCCGGCATCGCGGTCTGGCTCTGGACCAAAAAACGGGTGTCCACGACCGAATTCGTGCTGCTGGAAGTCCTCTGCGTCACCGCGCACGCCCTGCACGGCGCGGCCGTCACCCCGGCCGGGATCGACGTCGAATGGGGTTCGACGCTCGGCATCGCGACCGGGATCGCGGTGATCTCTCTGGCCGCGGCGGGCCCGGACTGGAACCGGTTCCTCCCGGCCTTCGTCCAGCGCGCGATCACCTGGTTCGCGGGGATCTCCTACGGCGTCTTCCTGATCCACCAGGCCATCGGCTACCTCGTGCTGCACTGGCTGTCCGGCTTCGGCGTCGACCCGCTGCTGCAGACCGCCGCCATGATCACCACCGGCGTCGTCCTCGGCTGGGCTCTCACCCGCCTGGTCGAACGCCCCGCCCACCGCTTCCTCATGCGCGGCTACGACACCTGGACCGCCCGGCGACGCCCCGGCGACGAACCAGTCCCAGTCACCGCGGGACCCCGCGCCTGATCAGTTCCGCAGGCTGGGCCCGGAGTCCGGCACCCCGGCATAGTCGGGCAGTTCGACGCCGTTGATCGCGCGATCGATCAGCGCGGTCAGCGCCTCCATGTCCGGCTCCGGTGCCGGTTCGGCGTCCGGCCGCGGGACGGCGCGGCTCTCCGCGTGCAACCGGCCGATCTCCTGGTTGGCCTCGACGAACGAACGCATCCGGGCCTCGTACCCGGCGAACCCGGCCCCGGGATCCCACTGGGCGGCAGCCAGTTCTCCGGCGAGCAGATAGGCACCGACCAGCGCCAGCCCCGTGCCCGCCCCGGACATCGGCGACGAGCTGTACGCCGCGTCGCCGATCAGCCCCACCCGGCCTTGCGACCAGCGGTCCATCACCACCTGGGCGACCTGGTCGAGGTAGAAGTCCGGGGTGTCGTCGAGATGCGCGAGGATGCGAGGCGCGAGCCAGCCCAGTCCGGCCGTCTGTTCGCGCAGCAGGCGTTTCTGTCCCTCGACGTCGCGATAGTCGACGTCGAATCCGGCCGCGGGGAAGGTGAACATGGCCATCGCCCTCGTGGCGTCCCGGATCGGCCGCAGACCGACGGCCCGCGCGGACTCCTGGTCCTGGTACTCGATGAACCAGCGGTCCAGCCCGAACTCGTTGGGCACGCTGTAGAAGGCCAGCACGAGCCCGAGATGCCGGACGAACTTCTCGCGCGGCCCGAACACCGCCGCGCGCAGTGCCGAGTGCAGCCCGTCCGCCCCGATCACCAGGTCGAAGCGCCGCTGCCCGCCGCTCTCGAAGGCGACGTCGACGCCGTCCGCGTCCTGGACGAGATCGGCGATCCGGTCGCCGAAGACGTACTCGACGCCGTCGCGGGTGTCGTCGTAAAGGACCTGGGACAGGTCTCCCCGCAGGATCTCGATTTCCGCGATGTACCCGTCGCCGCCGTCGTCGTCGGCGCGGTAGGTCTCCAGCACCTTCCCGTCGACGTCCACGGTGTGCGCACCCGCGTTGTCCGTGCGGGCCGCGCGCACCGCCTCGTCCAGGCCCATCCGCCGGATGACCTCCTTGGCCACCCCGCGCGCATCGACCGCCTGACCGCCGGGACGCAAGCCAGGAGCCCGCTCCACCACGGTCACCTCGGCTCCCCGCCGACGCAGCCAATGGGCCAACGCAGGCCCCGCGATGCTCGCTCCGGCCACCAACACCCTGCTACCGCTCACCGCGGCCCCCCATCGCCTCCGGATGACGGAGGGGAGTCTACGGCGAGAGACGCCCGCGCAGGCGCTCCGCAGTCATTGAGGGCGGATGGCCGGGTGCCGCGATCGAGGGCCGACACGGGGGTTGCCAGCCGCGAAGGTGCCAACCGGCGAAGTTGTGCCAGACGGCTCCAGGCTGCGAGGGAGCGAGCCCGCGAATATGCGAGCCTGCGAAGGCGTCGGGGCGCGAAGAAGGTGCGAGCCCGCATGGGTGCCAGGCTCCAAAGACCGCCAGGTCGCGAGGGTGCCAGGCCGTGAAGGCGGCAGTCGCGAAAATGCGAGCCCGCGACGGCTCCAGACTGCGAAGGCGCGAGCCCGCAGAGGTGCCAGCCCGCAAAGGCACCAGGCGGCAAAGTCACCAACCCTCGAAGTCACCAGCCTGCGAAGTCACCAGCCCGCGAAGGTGTCAGCCTGCGAAGGTGTCAGCCTGCGAAGGTGTCAGCCTGCGAAGGTGTCAGCCTGCGAAGGTGTCAGCCTGCGAAGGTGTCAGCCCGCGAAGGTGTCAGCCCGCCAAGGCGTCAACCCGCGAAGGTGTCAGCCCTCGAAGATGCCAGCCCTCGAAGATGTCAGGCCGCAAAGGCATCAACCCGGCCACCAACCCGCGCACCCCTCGCCCTACAACGCGAACGCGATGCCCCGCACCACCAGCGCCGCGAAGAACACCACCGTGAACGCCAGGTCGAACCCGACCCCGCCCGCCCGTACCGGCGGCAGCACCCGGCGCACCGGGGCGATCACCGGTTCCGTGGCCCGGTGGCTGATCCGGCGCACCTGGCCGAGCCACGCGGGCCCGGTCGCGACCAGGCGGGTCCAGTCCAGGACCATCCGCACCACCAGCACCACGATGAACACGGTCAGGACATACCCGACCAGGGTCCCGATCAGGCTCATCGCACACCTCGCGTCTCCGGCAACGTTCTCACCCCCTCCAACGTCCGGCGGTCCCGCGAAGTGTCCGGTTCACCGGATTTCTCAGCCGATTGCCAGGATCCGCCCGATCGGGTATCGAGGAGGGTTCCGGGGAAGGGAGCGGCGGGTGCGCAGTGCGGCGTGGTTCGGGGCGTCCGGCCGGGCGGGGATGATCCACCGCTCGTGGATGCGGTCCCAGGGCTTCGGCCCGGAGGTGTTCGACGGCAGGCCGGTGATCGGGATCGCGGTGAGCGCTTCCGAGCTGGCCCCGTGCAACGTCCACCTCGACCGGGTCGCCGAGGCGGTCAAGCGCGGCGTCTGGCAGGCGGGCGGCTTCCCGCTCGCGTTCCCGACGATGGCGACCGGCGAGACGCTCATGCGCCCCACCGCGATGCTCTACCGCAACCTGATGGCGATGGAGGTCGAGGAGCTGATCCGCGCCAATCCGCTCGACGGGGTCGTCCTGCTTTCCGGCTGCGACAAGACGACCCCGGCGATGCTGATGGGCGCGGCGAGCGTCGACCTGCCCGCGGTGATGGTCACCGGCGGCCCGATGCTCAACGGCAAGTTCCGCGGCGCCGACGTCGGTTCGGGCACGCACGTCTGGAAGTTCGAGGAAGAGCGCAAAGCCGGCCGGATGACCGAGGAGGAGTGCTTCTTCGCCGAAGGCTGCATGGCCCGCTCGAACGGCCACTGCATGACCATGGGCACCGCCTCGACGATGGCCTGTCTCGCCGAAGCGCTCGGCATGCAGCTGCCCGGTTCGGCGACCTGGCCCGCAGTCGACGCGCGGCGGTTCGAGACCGCGCAGGCGGCCGGCCAGCGGATTGTCGCGATGGTGCGGGAAGACCTGCGCCCGTCCGGGATCCTGACCCGTGCGGCGTTCGAGAACGCGATCCGCGTCAACGCGGCGATCGGCGGGTCCACCAACGCGATCGTGCACCTGCTCGCGCTGGCCGGGCGCGTCGACGTCCCGCTCGCGATGGGCGACTTCGACGAGCTGGGCCGAGCCGTCCCCACGTTGGTGAACCTGATGCCGTCGGGGAAGTTCCTGATGGAGGATTTCTGTTACGCGGGAGGGGTTCCCGTGGTGCTGACGAGGCTCGCCGAAGCCGGACTGCTGCACACCGACGTCCGCACGGTCGCCGGCAACACGAGGGAACCCGCGGAGTGCTGGAACGACGAGGTGATCACGACCGTCGACGCGCCGTTCCAGCCGCCCGGCACCGGAACTGCTGTGCTCACCGGGAATCTCGCCCCGGAAGGCGCGGTGCTGAAGCAGTCGGCCGCGTCGCCGGAATTGCTCACGCACACTGGCCCGGCGCTGGTCTTCGACACGGCCGAGGACTACCACCGCGTCGCCGACGACCCGGACCTGCCGGTCACCCCCGAAACGATCCTCGTGATCCGCGGCGCGGGCCCGAAGGGCTACCCGGGCATGCCGGAGGTGGCGAACGTCCCGGTGCCGAAGAAGCTGATCGAACGGGGGATCACGGACGTGGTGCGGATCTGCGACGGCCGGATGTCCGGCACCGGCTACGGCACGGTCGTGCTGCATGTGAGCCCGGAATCAGCGGTCGGCGGCCCGCTCGCGCTCGTCCGCACCGGCGACCGGATCACGCTCGACACCCCGGCCCGCCGGCTGACCCTGCACGTGCCCGACGAGGAACTCGCCGACCGCCGCGCAGCGTGGACGCCGCCGGAAAGCCCGTACCGAAGCGGATACACCTGGCTTTACCGCGAGCACGTCACCCAGGCCCACCTCGGCGCGGACTTCGATTTCCTGCACGGCACCCGCGGTTCCGCGGTGCCGAGGGATTCGCGCTGATGCGCCGCCTCCTGAAAACCGCCGCGGGCTGGCAGATCACCGGCGGCGGGTCCACCGGCGCGCTCCCGCCCGGGACAACGCTCGGCTCCCTGCTGGCACTGTCCGCCGAAGACTTCGCCGAAGCGCTGGCAATCGAGTTGACGCCGGGAGAACCGGGCGAGCCGCGAGCGCCGGTCGACGACGACACCGAGGTGTGGGCCGCTGGCGTCACCTACGAGGTGTCGCGCGAGGCGCGGATGGAGGAGAGCGGCGACGCGGACGTCTACGCGCGGGTGTACGAAGCGGAGCGTCCGGAACTGTTCTTCAAGAGCGTCGGGCACCGCGTGCGCGGGCCGGGGGAGCCGATCGGCGTCCGCGAAGATTCCACTTGGGACGTTCCGGAACCCGAATTGGCGTTGGTGTGCAACGCGAACGCGGAGATCGTCGGCTACACGATCGTCAACGACGTGAGTTCGCGCAGCATCGAAGGAGAGAACCCGCTGTACCTGCCGCAAGCCAAGATGTACCGCGGCTCGTGCGCGGCCGGGCCGTGGATCGTGCCCGCGCAAGACATCCCGGACCCGTACGCGCTCGGCATCACCGTGTCCATCCAGCGCGCCGGAGGGCTGCTCTGGGCAGGGGAGACGTCCACCGCGCGGCTGCACCGCCGGTTCACGGACCTGGTCGCGTGGCTCTATCGCGGCGACGTTTTCCCGCGCGGCGCCGTCCTGGCCACCGGTACATCCGCCGTTCCCGGCCCGGACGTCACGCTCGAGGCAGACGACGAGGTCACCATCATGATCGAGGGCATCGGCGCCCTCCGGAACCCGGTCCGGCGGGGCCGGTCCGCCTGACCTCCTCTTGACGCGGCCCCGCGCGTTCGGTTATTCAATCTCAGTTCACATATCTGTGGAGTATTCATATACTTGAACGGAGTTGCGGTGCTGCCTCCTTCCCGGTCTTCCCGTCCGCGTCGTCTCGCGGCGGTTCTCGCGACGGTCGCGGGGCTGCTCGCGTCCACTGCCGGAGCGGCGACCGCCGCGCCCGCGCCGAGGCCGTGTTCGTTCGTCTGCGTGCCGGACACTGTGGTGCTCGACGGCCTGCACCTGGCAGGCAACAAGATCGGCCTGATGGCCGGGAACCCGACGCTGCGCACGTCGCTGTCCAACCTGCTGAAGCAGGCCGACGACGCGCTGACCAAGGGCCCGTGGACGGTCGTCGACAAGGAGCGCGTCCCGCCGAGCGGTGACAAACACGACTACCTCAGCCTCGCCCCGTACTACTGGCCGAGCCAGCCGAAAACGCCGGAAAACCCGCAGGGCTGCCCGTACGTCGACCGCGACGGCCAGGTCAATCCCGAGATGAAGAACGTGCCGGACAAGGCCGAGCGGCTCGTCGCGTTCAACGCGATCTACCAGCTTTCGCTCGCCTGGTACTACACCGGCAAGGCCGAGTACGCCCAGCGCGCCGCGCTCGACCTGCGCACCTGGTTCCTCGACGCGGCAACGAAAATGAACCCGAACCTGAACTTCGCGCAGGGCATCCCGTGCAAGACCGACGGGCGCGGGATCGGCATCATCGAGTTCTCGTACACCTTCACCCAGGTCCTCGACGCCGCGCGGATCCTCGAAGCCGGCGCGCCCGGCTGGACGAAGGCCGACGGCAAGGCGTTCCGCGGCTGGTCGGCCGACTTCCTGACCTGGTTGCGCGCCAGCAAGAACGGCACCGACGAGGCGAAGGCGACCAACAACCACGGCACCTTCTACGACCTGCTGACCGCGGCGACCGCGAGCTACGTCGGCCAGCGCGACCTGGCCCGCACGATCGTCCGCGACTCCGGCAAGGCCCGGATCGACCACCAGATCGCCGCGGACGGCGGCCAGCCCGAGGAATCCACCCGCACGCGGACGTACCACTACCACACGTTCAACCTGGTCGCGCTGACTCGCCTGGCGCAGCTGGGCAAGCACCTGGGCGTCAACCTGTGGGCGTACCGGAACGCGCAGGGCGGCAGCATTTTCGCCGCCGTCGACCACCTGCTCCCGGCGGCGACCGGGGCCGCGCCGTGGCCGTTGCCGGACATCCACTTCATCCAGTACGCCGCCCTCGACAGCGTGCACGCCGCCGCCGACGCGGGGGACTGGAAGGCCCGTGCCGCGGTCGGCCGCATCCCGGCCCCGCCCGGCGGCGACCTGTTCCCGGTGCGCCCGGCGGCCGAGCAACTGGACGACGTTTCCACCACCTGAGCCCGCTTTTCACCCGGACGCGGCACCCGCCGCGTCCGGGTTCCCGGCGGCGGTCATGGAACGATTCAGAACGACCGATTCGCCGGAACGGGAAAGGGAAACGCCGTGATCAAGACCAGCCGGAGCAACGGCTCCGGGGCCCGGCGGGTGACGTTCGTCCTGCCGCTCGACACCCCGCCCGGCCCGGTGAGCGTGGTCGGCGACTTCAACGACTGGCAGCCCGGACGCCACGAACTCCGCAAACGCTCGAACGGCACGCGCTCGGCCGCGGTGGAAGTCCCGCCGGGTGCCCGGATCCGCTTCCGCTACCTGGCAGACGGCGGCCGCTGGCTGGACGACCCGGACGCCACCGCGCGCGACGGGCGGGATTGCTTGTACATCGCGGACTGATCCGGCCCGCGGGGCGCGGGTGGTTGCGGCGAATGCGGCTCGGCTCGCGCGAGCGGGGCGGATCGCACTCTGCTTGGCGAATGACCGAGGGCTGCTTCGAGTGCGCGGGGTGATTTCTCGGTGCCGGACAAGATTTCCGGCGGTGAACGCTCGTTCCGGAGCGACGTTTCCCCCAGGGCGACCTTTGCCCCCCCAGGGGGGCGACGCGTGCGGCGTGCATCAGGCGGACGCCTGAGCAACCCCACGCAAAGCCAGCCCGCAGCGATGGCCCCAGCGAAAGTCATGCAGCGATCCTCGCTCGTGTCTCACGCGCGCTTAAACCGGTGAGAACCAGCACCACCAAGCACGCACCCTGAGCCGCACCTCACCCCGCGCTAGTTTTGGAGCACCCGCTCCATTACCATCCACCCATGCCCCGCCCCCGGATCCACGATCCCGAGCTGATCCTCGACACCGCCGAGCGTCTCATCGCCGACCTCGGTCCCGAGGCGCTCACCGTCCGGCGGCTCGCGCTGGAGGCGGGCGTCCCGAACAGCACGATCTACCACGCCTTCGCCAACCTCCCCGCCCTGATCGGCCGGACCTGGCTCCGCGCCGCCACCTTCTTTCTCGACGAACAAGAACGGCTGGTCGACGAAGCCGCAAACCCGATCGAAGCAGTGGTCGCAGCGGCCGACACCCCAGCCGTAGTAGCCGACGCACGACCGGACGCGGCGCGGATGATGATCGCCGTCCCCTCGAAGCGGGTGCTGGGGCCGCAGCTTCCGGAAGACGTAGCGGAAGCCTTGCACGCCTTGGACAAACGCCTCGTCCGCCTCTTGGTCCGCCTCGCCCGCCAGCTCTGGAACCGCGGCGACGGGCAAGCCGTAGAAGTCATCACCGCCTGCGTCGTGGACCTCCCGACCGCACTGCTCCGCCGCGAACTCGCCACCGGCCCCGCCAGCAGGGAGAGCCGGGAACGGCTGGCCGCGGCGGTCCGCGCGATCCTCGCACTGGAACCCCCGGAAAAGTCCAGAAAGGACTGAAATGCCCACCCTCACCACCACCGGCGCCGTCCACGTTCTCGACTTCGGCGCCGACGAAAACCGTTTCGCCCCAACGTGGCTGGAGGAAGTCCACGCGCACCTCGACACGGTCACCGCGGGCAAGGAACCCGCCGCGCTCGTCACGATCGGCAGCGGCAAGTACTACTCCAACGGCCTCGACCTCGACTGGCTCACCAGCCACCCCGGCGACGCGGGCAAATACGTGACCAGCATCCACGAACTCCTCGCCCGCGTGCTCGCCCTCGCGGTCCCGACGATCGCGGCGGTCAACGGGCACGCTTTCGGCGGTGGCGCGATGCTCGCGATGGCTCACGATTTCCGCGTCATGCGCGAGGACCGCGGCTACTTCTGCTTCCCCGAGGCCGACATCAACCTCCCCTTCACGCCAGGGATGGCCGCGCTCGTCCAGGCGAAGCTCACCCCGGCCGCCGCGGTCGCTTCGATGACCACCGGGAGCCGGTTCGGCGGTCCGCAAGCGAAGGCGCTCGGCCTGGTCGACGCGACCGCCGCGCTGGACGACCTGCGGACGGCCGCGGTCGACCGGGTCGCTCCGCTGGCGGGCAAGGACCGCGGCACGCTCGGGGCGATCAAGTCCACTATGTTCGGTCCGGCGCTGACCGCGTTGCGGGAGGCGGGGAACTGATCGGGTAGGCTCGCGTACGCGCGGCGGTGGGGCTCGCCGCTCCGGGAATCGCCCGGACAACCGCGGCCGGGGGCCGCCAACAGTCCCTACTCGAACGGTGACGCGTGTCCGTGGAGTAGGAGAAGACTGTGCCTGAAGAACCTCTCGACCCCGACGTCGACCTCCGGGATCCCGTGCAGCAACGCGAACTCGTCCGGCACCACGTGTCGGTGCTCGGGGTGATCGCGCTCGGCGGCGGGCTCGGCGCGTTGGCCCGCTACGGCCTCGCCCAGGCCCTTCCCACCGAGACCGGCGGCTTCCCGTGGGCGACCTTCTGGACGAACGTCGCCGGCTGCTTCCTCATCGGCGTGCTGATGGTGCTGGTCACCGAGGCGTGGTCGGCGCACCGGCTGGTGCGGCCGTTCCTCGGCGTCGGCGTCCTCGGCGGCTTCACCACTTTCTCCACGTACGCGGTCGAAGCGCGCAACCTGCTGCGGCCGGACACCGTGCCGCTCGCCTTCGGCTATCTCGGCGGAACGCTCGCCGCCGCGCTGCTCGCCGTCCTGCTGGGGCACGCGATCACTCGCAAGCTGGTCCCGGTGGAGGTGGCTGTCTGATGACCGTCCTCCTCGTCTTCCTCGGCGCCGCGGTCGGAGCGCCGATGCGGTACCTGACCGACCGGGCCGTCCAGTCCCGGCACCAGAGCCTGTTCCCGTGGGGCACGTTCACCGTCAACCTGATCGGCTGTGTCCTGCTCGGCGGTCTCGCCGGTGCCGGGACTGCGCTGCCCGCGGCGGTTTACTCGCTGCTCGGCACCGGATTCTGCGGCGCGCTCACGACGTACAGCACGTTCAGCTACGAAACCGTCCGGCTGGTCGAGCGCCAGTCGTACTTCGCCGCGGCGGCGAACGTGGTCGTCAGCGTCGCGGCGGGCGTCGGCGCGGCGGCGTTCGCGTATGAGGCTGTCCACGCCTTGGTCGGGTAAGAGTGCGGGTTGCACAGCCGGATGGTCCAGGCTGTGCAGATCGCACGGTGACCTCGCCGGAGCTGCTGCTTACCGTGCTGGGAACCGTTCCCCTCCAGGATGAGGAGGTCGCCATGGCCTCGGCTGTCGGTGTCGACGATTACGCGCTGACCAGGGTGCCCGATTCCGCCCGCTACTCGTGGTGGTCGGTCGCTGTGCAGCGGTTCGGCCAGGTTTCCGCGCTGTCGCAGTTCCTGCTCGGCGCCACCATCGGCTTCGGGATGAGCTTCGGAAACGCCGTGCTGGCGTTCACGCTCGGCTCCGTCATCCTCGAGCTGATCACCATCCTCGTCGGCGTGATCGGCGTCCGCGAGGGCCTCACCACCTCGATGATCGCGCGCTGGACCGGCTTCGGCCGCGGCGGTTCCGCGCTCATCGGGCTGGCCATCGGGATCAGCCTGATCGGGTGGTTCGGCATCCAGTCCGCGGTGTCCGCGCAGGGTCTCGCCGCGCTGGTCGGCGGACTGCCGGAGTGGGGCTGGGCGCTCGTGTTCGGCCTGGTGGTGACCGCGATCGTGGTCCGCGGCTTCCACTCGATGGCGTGGACGGCGTACCTGATGGTGCCCGCGTTCCTGGTCCTGGTCGGCTGGTCGGTGGTCTCCGAACTGACCCGGCACGACCTCGGCGCGCTCGTGGCGTCCGCGCCGCCCGGCCCGTCGCTGTCCCTGCTGCAGGGCACGACGCTGGTCGCGGGCGGGTTCATCGTCGGCGCGGTGATCACGCCGGACATGACCCGGTTCAACCGCACCACCGGCGACGTCGTCAAGCAGACGCTCGTCGGCGTCACCCTCGGCGAGTACGTGATCGGCCTGGCCGGCGTGCTGCTCGCGCACGCGGTCGGCACGGCGCAGATCACCACGATCGTCACGTCGTCGGTTGGCTGGGTCGGGCTGCTGATCGTCATCGCGGGCACGATGAAGATCAACGACTGGAACCTGTACTCGTCCGGGCTCGGCGTCGTGAACTTCATCGGCACCGTCTCCGGGAAACGGGCGCACCGCGGCCTGGTCACCGCCGTGCTCGGCGTGGTGGGCAGCGTGCTCGCCGCGGCCGGGATCCTCTCGAAGTTCACCGATTTCCTGACCGTGCTCGGGGTCGCGTTCCCGCCCGTCGCCGGGATCATGGTCGCGGAGTACTTCGTGGTGAAGCAGTGGCGCGGCGACCTGGAGGAGGCCAGGGCGCGGGGCGCGGTGCCCGCCGACGCCCCGGTGTGGGTGCCCGCGACGATCGTCGTCTGGATCGCCGCCGCGCTGTTCGGCGAGTTCGTGGACTGGGGACTGCCCAGCATCAACTCGCTCGTCGTCGCTTTCGTTCTGTACGTGGCCGCCGGGAAGCTCGGCCTGGTCCGCGGGGTCGGCAAGAGCCGGACCGCGGACGCCGAACCGGCCCCGGCCGCCTGATTCCGTCACCTGGAAGGGGATTTCTCCGTGCGCATCGGCATCGACGTCGGCGGGACCAACACCGACGCGGTCCTGCTGGACGGCCGCGAGGTGCTCGCCTCGATCAAGACCAGCACCACCGAGGACGTCACCTCGGGCATCGTCGCCGCGATCGACGGGCTGCAGCGGCAGCGGGCGTTCGACCCGGCCGCGGTGCGGGCGGTCATGATCGGCACCACGCACTTCATCAACGCGCTCGTCGAGGCGCACCGGCTGGCCCCGACCGCGGCGGTGCGGCTCAGCCTGCCGGCGGGCGCGTCGCTGCCGCCGATGGTGGACTGGCCGCAGCGGCTGGTCGACGCGGTGTCCGGGCGCAGCTACCTCGTGCACGGCGGCCACGAGTTCGACGGACGCCACATCGCCGAACTGGACGAAAGCGAACTGCGCAAGGCCGCCGACGACATGGGCTCGGCCGACGTGCGCAGCGTCGCGATCACGTCGGTGTTCTCGCCGGTGAACGCGGAGTTCGAGGCCCGGGCGGCGGAGATCATCTCGTCGCAGCTGCCGGGCGTCGCGATCTCGCTGTCCCACGAAATCGGCCGGATCGGGTTGCTGGAGCGGGAAAACGCGACCGTCATCAACGCCGCGCTGCGCGAGCTGGCGGCGCACATCGTGGACGGTCTGGCCGCGTCGGTGACCGGCGCGGGCATCACCGCGCCGCTGTATCTGAGCCAGAACGACGGCACTCTGATGGACGTCGACTTCGCCCGCCGCTACCCGGTGGCGACCTTCGCGTCCGGCCCGACGAACTCGATGCGCGGCGCGGCGGTGCTGTCCGGTTTGGACACGTGCGCGGTGGTCGACGTCGGCGGCACCACGAGCGACGTCGGCGTGCTGCGCCAGGGTTTCCCGCGTGAAGCGACCACGGACGTGAGCGTCGCCGGGATCCGCACGAACTTCCGGATGCCGGACGTCCTTTCGATCGGCATCGGCGGCGGCAGCCGGGTGCGCGGCGACGCGTCCGGCGTGACCGTCGGACCGGATTCCGTCGGTTACGAGCTGACCTCGAAGGCGCTCGTGTTCGGCGGAGACACCTTGACCGCCACAGACATCGCGGTCGCTGCCGGACGGGCCGAGATCGGCGACCCGGCGCTGGTCGCGCACCTCGACCGGAACTTCGTGCGGGCCGCGCTGGACCGGATCGCGGCGGACGTTTCCGACGTCGTGGACCGGATGCGCACGTCGTCCGAGCCGCTCCCGGTGGTCGCCGTCGGCGGCGGTTCGGTGCTGCTGCCGGACGAGCTGGCCGGTTCCGGCGAGGTCCGCCGGCCGGACCACTACGCGGTGGCCAACGCGATCGGCGCGGCGATCGCGCAGATCGGCGGCGAGGTCGACCGGGTGTACGTGATCGAGCCCGGCCGTCGCGAGGCCGTGGTGGACGAGGCGAAGCAGGAAGCGGTCGACCGCGCGGTGGCTGCCGGGGCGAGCCCGGCGTCCGTCGGCATCGTCGACTTCGACGAGGTGCCGATCCCGTACCTGCCCGGCAACGCGACCCGGATCCGGGTCAAGGCGGTCGGCGACTTGCAGCTGGGGGCGTGAACGATGGCTGAGATTACTGCGCATGACTTGGACGACATCGCGCGCGGCGCGGCGATCCTCGGCACCGGAGGCGGGGGAGACCCGTACATCGGCCGGCTGCTGGCGCATTCCGCGGTCCGCGAGCACGGTTCGGTGCCGCTGGTGAAACTGTCCGAATTGGACGACGACGCCGTGGTGCTGCCGGTCGCGATGATGGGCGCGCCGACGGTGATGGTGGAGAAACTGCCGTCCGCCGAACAGGTCGGGCTCGCCGCCTGGACGCTCGCCACCTATCTGGGCAAGGAACTCACGCACATCGCCTGCGCCGAAGCGGGCGGCGTGAACTCGCTGATCCCGGTCGTCGCGGCGGCCCAGCTCGGCCTGCCGCTCGTAGACGCGGACGGCATGGGCCGCGCGTTCCCGGAACTGCAGATGGTTTTGCCGACCCTGTACGGAATCCGCGCGACCCCGATGTCCATCGCGGACGAGAAGGGCAACCGCGGCGTACTGGACACTGTGGACAATCACTGGGCGGAGCGGCTGGCCCGGTCGGCGACCATCGACATGGGCTGCTCGGCGATGATCAGCAACTACGCGATGTCCGGCGCGCAGGCGCGCGAATCGATGGTGCCCGGAACGCTGACCCTGTGCGCGGAACTCGGCGCGCTCGTGCGGCAGGCTCGCGAGGAGCACGAGAACCCGGTGGATCGCGTGGTGGAGCGGCTGCGCGGGCGGACGCTGTTCAGCGGCAAGGTCGTGGACGTCGCCCGCCGCACCGTCACCGGGTTCGCCCGCGGCGAGGCCCGGCTGTCCGGAATGGACGGTGACACCGGCACGGAAATGCTGCTGCGGTTCCAGAACGAGCACCTGGTGGCCGAGATCGACGGCGAGGTGCGCGCTTCGGTGCCGGACCTGATCTGCACGCTCGACCGCGAATCCGGCGAGGCCGTCACCACCGAAGGCCTGCGCTACGGCCAGCGGGTCACGGTGCTCGCGGCTCCGGCGGACCCGCGCTGGCACACCCCGGAAGGCATCGCGCTGGCCGGTCCGCGGTACTTCGGCTACGACCTGGACCCGATCGGGGTCGCGGGATGAGCTGGACCCTGACCGAAGACCACCTCGAGGATCTCGCCCGCGGCGCGGCCGTCCTCGGCACCGGTGGCGGCGGCGACCCGTACGTCGGGCGGCTGCTGGTGCGCGAGGCGATCCGCGAGCATGGACCCGTCACCGTGCTCGACCCGGACGACCTGGACGACGACGCCCTCGTCATCCCGACCGCGCAGATGGGCGCGCCGACCGTCGTGCACGAGAAGCTCCCGAACGGCTCCGAACCCGAGTTGGCCTTGCGGGCGCTGGAAAAACACCTCGGCACGAAGGCCGACGCGACGATGCCGATCGAATGCGGCGGGATCAACTCGATGATCCCGCTGGTCGTCGGCGCACGGCTCGGGTTGCCGGTCGTCGACGCCGACGGCATGGGCCGGGCGTTCCCGGAGCTGCAGATGGAGACGTTCGGCGTGTACGGCGTCCCCGGTTCGCCGATGGGCATCGCCGGGGAACGCGGCGAGACGACGCTGATCGACACCGGCGCAGACAACCGGCGGATGGAATGGCTCGCGCGCGGGATTACCATCCGGCTCGGCGGGGTCGCGCACATCGCCGAGTACTCGATGAGCGGCGCGGACGTCAAACGCACCGCCGTGCCGCGGACGCTCTCGCTCGCACTGAGCGTCGGCCGGGCGATTCGCCTTGCCCGCGAAGGGAATGCCGACCCCGTGGCTGCGCTGGCGACCGCGCTCGGCGACACGTTGTACTCGCATCTGCGGGTGTTGTTCCGGGGCAAAGTGTCCGATGTGGAGCGCCGGACCGAAGAAGGATTCGCTAGGGGACGCGCGGCGGCGGTGTCCTTCGACGGTGAGCACAAGCTGGAAATCCTGTTCCAGAACGAGAACCTGGTCGCGCTTGTCGACGGCGAGGTGCGCTGCATGGTGCCCGACCTGATCTGCGTGCTGGAGGCGGAATCCGCCGAGCCGATCACCACCGAGACGCTGCGTTACGGCCAGCGGGTCACCGTGGTGGGAATCTCGACGCCGCCGCTCATGCGCACTCCGGAAGCGCTGGCGACGTTCGGCCCGTCCGCGTTCGGGCTGGCGCACGAGTTCGTTCCGGTGGAGGTGGCTTCGTGAGTTCGCTCGACGGCCGGGTGGTCGTGGTGCTCGGCGGCGGGTCCGGGATCGGGCTGGAGGTCGCCCGCCGCGCGACGGCGGCGGGCGCGCTCGTCCACCTTGGCGGCCGGACCGGCGACAAGCTCCGGGCCGCCGCGGCGGAGCTGGGCTCGACCGCGACCTGGCAGGCGGTGGACACCACCGACCAGGCGTCGCTCGCCGAGTTCTTCGGCGCGCTCGACCGGGTCGACCACCTGTTCACACCCGCCGCGTCCTACACCGTCGGCCCGATGCGGGACCTGAGCGACGAGGAGGCGGAAAGCCCGTTCGTCACGAAGTTCTGGGGCCAGTACCACGCGGTGAAGCACGCCGCGCCGAAGCTCTCGGACGACGCCTCGGTGGTGTTGATGTCCGGCGTCGCGAGCGTGCGTCCGCCCGCCGCGGCACCGGCGTACATCGCGTGCAACGCGGCGATCGAGGGGCTCGGCCGCGGGCTCGCGGTGGAACTGGCACCGGTCCGGGTGAACGTCGTGTCGCCGGGCACGATCGACGGGAACCTGTGGGCCGGGCGCCCGGCGGCCGCGCGGGAGGCGAGTTTCGCGCAGTACCGCGCGGACACCCTGCTGCACCGCGTGGGCCGGGAGTCCGAAGTGGCCGATGCCGTGCTGTACCTGTTCACCAGCACTTACACCACCGGTTCGACGCTGTATCCGGACGGCGGCTACAGCTTCCGCTGATACGCTGACCAGCCATGCGCATCACCGCCGCGGACGTGTCGGCACTCGAACGCGGCGTCGCGCTGCTCGGGTCCGGCGGGGGCGGCGACACCGTCACCGCGGCGGTGCTGCTGCGGCGGCTGACCGAATCCGGCCGCGAACCCCTCGTGCACCCGAGCGCGGACCTGCCGCCGGACACCCTGGTGGTCCCGGTCGGGATCGTCGGCGCGACCGCCGCGTTCGCCGAGAAACTGCCGAGCGGCGACGAGTTCGCCTCGGCGATCAAGGCGATCGAACGCTGGACCGGGCAGCGCGCGCAGGCTTTGATGACCATCGAGATCGGCGGCCTCAACGGCCTGCTTCCGCTGGTGATCGCCCAGGAGCTGGGACTGCCCTGCGTGGACGCGGACCTGTCCGGACGCGGGCTGCCGCGGCTCGACCAGCTCTCGGTCGCCGCGACCGGCCGCGGCGTCGCACCGGCCGCGATGGCCGAACCCGGCGGCCGGGTGGTGGTGCTCGCCGCCGCGGCGGCCTCGGTGGTCGAGAGCGGGATCCGCGCGTTCCTGGCCAGCTCCGGCGGCTGGGCGGCGATCGCGCTGGCCCCGATCCCGGCCGGCGAACTGGCCGACCACACCGTGCCCGGCACGACGAGCGAGGCGCTCGCCCTCGGCTCCCGCGTGCTCGCGGCGGGGGAGAGCCCGGACCTCGCCGCGCTGGAAACCGCCCTCGACGGCCAGGTTCTCGCCCGCGGCCGGGTGCTGGAGGTCTCGCGGCACATCGGCCCCGGCCAGCACGGCCACCCGGGCTTCGGCCGCGGCTCGGCGACGCTCGCCGATCACCGCGACGGCGCGTTACTGCGGCTGGAAATGGAGAACGAGTACCTGCTCGCGCTGCGGGACGGGCTGCCGGTGGCGTCCACTCCGGACGTTCTCTCGGTGCTCGACCGCCGCACCGGCGTCCCGCTGCAATGCGACGCGATCCGCGCCGGAGTGGAGGTGGACGTCGTGTGCCTGGCCGCGTCCCCGTTCTGGACCGACCCGCGACGACGTCCGCTGCTGGAGCCGCGCGCGTACGGAATCGACTGCGATCCGGTGGTAGCCCAGTGATTCTCCGCCAGTTGCTCGCGCTGCCCTCGTGGGCTGGTCCCGTCCGGGTGTGCTCCGGAGAGTCCGGTTTGGACCGTCCACTCAAGACAGTCAAGGCCGCGCTCGACGCGTCCGGCACGCCCGCTCGCGGCGAACTGGTGGTGGTCGTCCGCCCGCTCGGTTCCGATTGGCAGATCGACGCACTCCTGCGCCGCTGCGCCGACGCCCAAGCCGCCGGAGTCCTGCTTCCCGGAGCCGAACCCCTTGCCGCGTCACGACTTCTGGCCGAACGGCTGTCGGTTCCGCTGCTGGTCACGTCCGCCGATCCGCTGGATCTGCTCGTGGACGCCCGCCTCGCCCTGGCCGCCCCGGACATCGACCGCGCCGAGGCAGTGCTCGCCGCGCATCGGGCGCTAGGGGAGCGGTTGCGGCCGCCCGAAGAAATCGTGACCGTGCTGCGCCGACTGCTGGACGCTCCCGTCGCCGTCCTCGACGACCGCGGCGAAGTGCTCGCCGGAGAACTCGCCGAGGCCGCCCGCGTGCGAGTGCACGAGCCGGTCCCACAGCGCGTCACCCTCGCGGACGGCGTTCTGCTGGCGCATCCCGCGGTGCTGCCGCATCCTTCGGTCTGGCTGGCCGCCGAGCTGACCGGCGCGAAGGCACCGCGCGCGGACGTCGTCGCCGCGACGCTGGCAGTCGCCGCCGGTGCCGTGCAGCGCTGGCTGCTGGCCCACCGCCTGGAGCTGGAACGCGACGCCCGCTCCCGGTCCGCGCTGCTGGGCGACCTGCTGCGCCACGACACCGAACCCGGTGCCGACCTGCGTCGACGCGCGGCAGACGCGGGCTGGCGACTTGGCGGCTGGCACGTCGGCCTGCGCATCGGCGTGCCCGCAGACGTCGACACGGTCTCCCGCACGCAGGAGGTCGTCCGCGCGCTCCGGGCGGAGTCGATCGACGCGGTCACCGTCGAACACGGCGAGGGCTGGACCGGCTGGGTCACCTTCGAACAGGAACCGACCGCGGAACGGGTGCGGGCGCTGTCCGCGCGGCTGCGCGCCGTGCACCACAGCCTGCGTCGCACCCTCGACGCGCACCTCGGCGTCGGTCGCCCGCACGCCGACGGTCTCACCGCGACAGTCGCCGAAGCAACCGACGCCGCGCGCCTCGCCGCGACCCGTCCGGAGACCGGGCACTTCCTGCACGTAGACCAGCTCGGCATGGCGCAGCTGCTTCTGGAATGGACGCGCACGGACACCTTCGAGCCTGCCGCGCGTGCGTTGCTCGCCCCGCTGGTTTCCGTGCCGGGCGACCTGATCCGCACTCTCGCGGCTTATCTCGATGTCGAGTCCTCGCTGGCGGAAACCGCGACGGTGCTGGGGATTCACCGGAACACGGTCGCGGCGCGGATCAGCCGGATCGAGCAGTTGCTGCAGGTCGACCTGTCGCGTCCGGACGAACGGCTGGCGCTGCATCTGGCCGCTCGTGCGGTGATCCTCGCCCGGTCCGGTGAGTAGTACTGACAGGACCAGTTACGGCCTTGGGCAGCGCCCGGGCGGAAGGCAGACTCGAGGCATGGGCAAGAACGACCTGGGCGATTTCCTGCGGGCCCGCCGCGGCGGGCTGAAGCCGGACGAGATCGGTCTTCCGGACGGATTCGACGGCGGACGGCGGGTTTCCGGCCTGCGCCGCAGCGAGGTCGCGCAGCTGGCCGGAGTCAGCACCGAGTACTACACCCGGCTGGAACAGGGCCGCGCGCGGCAGCCGTCCGAGCAGGTGCTGCACGCACTCTGCGACGCGCTGCGGTTCGACGACATCGAGCGGCGGCATCTGTTCGCTCTCGCGGGCGCCACGGCCGAGCGCCTCGACCAGGCCGAGCATGCGTCCCGGCTGCGTCCGGCGCTGCGGCAGGTGCTGGACTCGATGGAGCTCGCGTCGGCGTTCGTCAGCGACCGGAACCTCACGGTCGTCGGCGGGAACGCGTTGTGGGCCTTGCTGTTTCCCGACGTGGCCGAGCTGCCGCGGCGGGAACGCAGCATGGCGCGCTGGACGCTGCTCGATCCGCGGGCCCGCCTGGTGTGGCGGGACTGGGAACGCGTCGCCCGCGACTACGTGCACGGGCTGCGGCTGGCCGCGGCCGCGCAGCCGCGGAACCAGCACATCGCCAACCTGATCGGCGAGCTGATGATGCGGTCGCCCGAGTTCCCGGCGTGGTGGTCGGAACACCGCGTCCAGGAACGCAGCACCGGTCTCAAACGCCTGCGACATCCGGTCGCCGGCGATCTCGAACTCCAGTACGAGATCTTCACCTCGGTCGCCGACCCGGGCCAGTCGATGGTCGTCTACAGCGCGCCGGCCGGTTCGCCTTCGCAGGAACGGCTGCGGCTGCTCGCCAGCTGGGGCCGTGAACCGGCCGCCCCCGCCGAGTCCTGACCTTCGCCCGTCCTCGGGCCCCGCTGTCCTCGCGGGGTCCATGCCGTCCTGCCATTTTCACGAAAGGACCTTGAGCAGTGAGCAAAACCTTCCTGATCACCGGCGTCAGCACCGGCCTCGGACGGGCCGTCGCCCGGCGTGCCCTCGCCGCCGGACACCAGGTCGCGGGCACCGTGCGCACCGAAGCGCACGCGGCCGATTTCCGGGCACTGGACCCCGAACGCGCCCGCGCCTTCGTCCTCGACCTGACCGACGCGGACCGGATCGAACCCACCGTGCGGGAGGTCGAAGCGGAACTCGGCCCGATCGACGTGCTCGTCGCCAACGCCGGATACGGGCTCGAAGGCACCTTCGAGGAATCGTCGATGGCGGAGCTGCGCCGCCAGTTCGAGGTCAACGTCTTCGGCACGGTCGCGACGATCAAGGCGGTCCTGCCCGGCATGCGCGAACGGCGCGACGGCCAGATCTTCGTGATCACCTCGATGGGCGGGCACACCACCTTCCCCGGGCTGGCGTTCTACGAGGGCAGCAAGCACGCGCTGGAAGGCATCACCGACACCCTCGCCCAGGAGGTCACGCAGTTCGGCGTGCGGGTGACCGCGGTGGCTCCCGGCGCGTTCAAAACCGACTGGGCGGGCCGGTCGCTGGTCCGCGCCCCGCGCAGCATCGCCGACTACGACGCCCTGTTCGACCCGATCCGGACCCGCCGCCAGGCCCTCGCCGGACAGGGGATCGGCGATCCCGACCGCGCGGGCGACGCGATTCTGCGGTTGCTGGACGTGGAAAACCCGCCGGTGCACCTGCTGCTGGGCTCGGACGCGCTGCGGCTGGTCACCGCGGGACGCCAGCGCGTGCAGGAGGACTTCGACGCCTGGCAGGACCTGACCCTCTCCACCGACTCCGTCGACGGCGGCGTCACCGTGGCCTGATGCTCGCCGGTGCGGGGAACCCTGGGATGGCAAGGGGGTTCAGGGTTCCCCGCACCGCGGGTCAGACGCGCCCGCGCACGAGGTCGATCAACCGCCCGAGCACGTGATCGCCCGACGCGCGGAGGCCGTTGTGCTCGTACTCGTTGGTGATCCACGGCCGCAGTGTCGGGATCAGCCGCGCGGTTTCCTCGGAGAACACGCGCTCGACGTACATGTCGTTGGCGTAGATCGCGGCCGCCGCCGGGACCGTGCACTCGCGCAGCACGTCCGCGTCGTACAGCCGCGGCCACTCGTGCGCGGCGAGCAGTTCGGCGGTCTCCTTCATCGGGCGGAGGCTGTGGAGGTCGTCGAAGAGCGAAGGGAACACGTGCTCGCCGGTGAACAGCGTCCGGTCGGTGCGGAACTCGTCCGGCAGCACGCGCTCGGCGGACCAGCGGGTGGCGAACCCGTCGGAGTACGACGACTCGTGGATGACCGAATACAACGGATTGCGCGCGCTGAACGGCAGCGAGTTCGCGACATCGTGCGCGAAGGCGGGGGACTTCGGGTCGCGTTCGAGCAGGTAGTGCAGCGCCTCCTCGCCGCCGCTGGCGCCGAAGAGGTAGCCGAGCTGCTGGAACAACCGCGCGGTCAGCGGACTGCCGTCGGGCAGGACCACGGCCCCGTCGTCGAGCAACGGAAGCAGCGCTTCGACGCGCTCGCGATCGCCGGGGTAGCGGAGGTAGTACTGGCGGTTGCGCTCGAGGAGATTGGCGAACGTCGCGGTGTAGACGTCGTCCGGATGCCGCGCGATCGGCGGCAGCCCGCCGGTGAAGAAAGCCTCGGCCAGCCCTTCGGGGTACTGGGAAAGGTAAGCGAGCGTGCAGAACCCGCCGAACGACTGGCCGAGCACGCTCCACTTCTCGACACCCAGCTGCTGGCGGATGAACTCCGCGTCGCGCACGATCGCGTCCGCGCGGAAGTGGGTGAGATAGTCGGCCTGCTCGGCCGGGGTGCCCGGCAGCGTGCCGACCGGCGTGGAGCGCCCGGTGCCGCGCTGGTCGAGCATCAGCACCCGGTATTCCCGCAACGCCCGCGGCAGCCAGCTCGGCGCGCCCCGCGACGGCCGCGGCGCCTCGTGCCCGGGACCGCCTTGCAGGTACACGAGAAACGGCCGGTCGAGCCCGTCCGGATCAGCGACCTCGCGCGCGAAGACGGTGATCTTCGCGCCGTCGGGACGGGAATGGTCGAGGGGGACGGAGAACTCGTGCTCGGTCAGCACGAGGCCGGAAATGCGCACGGTGGTTGCCATACGGGCGATTCAACCAGAACGGGCGGCGGGGAAGCCACGGAGTTTGGCAGGGCGGGTCTATTGTGGACGGTCGTGCTGCCGGGATTGGCCAGCCGAGCCTGGTGGCGGATGCTTGCCGCGCGCCCGTCCCGGTCTTTCCCGCTTGGCTGCGCCGCTGCGGCGCGGAGTGTCCGCCGCGCTGAGCCCAAGCCGGGAAACGGCGTTACTCCTTGCCCATCGACCGGCGGATCTCGGCCAGCTTGTCCTTCGCCGCCTCCTTGCGGTCGGCGATTTTCTTGTCCAGCGACTGCAGATCCTCCGGCCCGCCGATTCCCGCGAGCTCCTGCGAACCGACCGAGGTGGTGTAGCGCTTCTCGATCCGGTCCCGCACGAAGTCGAACGACGGGGCGCCGTTGTCGCTGTAGTCGGGTTCGGGGAGGTCAGCGGGCGGCGTGCCGGGACTCTCCACGATCTCCGCGTCGAGCGGCTGCTGCTCGCCGGGCTTGTCCGCGCTCATCGTCTCGCCTCTTCTCGGTTCGTCGGCTCCGCCTTCGACCCTAGCCGACCTCGCGCGGACGGGTGGATGTTTCGCCGCCGCCGGTGTGCGGTAGCCCATCAGGGAGAGAAAGGAGCCCGCGATGCTTCGCCCCCGCTCGACCGCGCCGCCCGCCCCGCCCGAGCCGGTTCCGCCGGGCCCGGTGGAACCCGATCCGGTGACGCCGGGACCGGACCGCCCGCTGCCCGACCCCGAACCCCTCCCGCCGGAATCCGAACCCGGCCCCGAGCTGGCGACGACCGGTCCGTTGTGGACGGTGCGGCCGGAGTGATCCGGGTGCTCCGCCTGGCAAGCCTCATCCGGTAGCCAGGTCGCCTGGCGGGCCGAGTTCTCCGCCCAGCAAGCCTCCGAATCCCCGTAGCCAGGCCGGAGCGAGCCGGGTTCTCCTGCGGGCAGGCCTCCTGATCCGGTAGCCAGGTTGCCAGGCGAGTCGGGTTCTCCGGCGAGCAACCGTCCCGATCCGGTAACCAGGCCGCCTGACCAGCTGGGATGCGGAGGGGCTGGATTCTCCGGCGAGCAACCGTCCCGATCCGGTAACCAGGCCGCCTGACCAGCCGGGATGCGGAGGGTCCGGGTTCTCCGGTGAGCAAGCCCCCGATCCCGTAGCCAGGCCCAGGCGCCCGGCCAGCCGGGGTGTGGGCGGGCCGGAGCGAGCCGGGTTATCCAGCAATCAACCCCTCCCGATCCCGCAGCCAGCCGGGCATCGCGAGCGAGCCCTCCGGATCAGCCGCGGAAGCCGCCAGCCTCCAGGGCCGCGTCCACCTTCGCCCGGTGCGCCTCCGCCCACTCGTCGAGCGTCTGCGCCTCCTCCTTGGCCAGCTTCGCCCGCGCGTCCGCCAGCACCTGCGCCGCATCGGCCGCGGGCACCACGACCACGCCTTCCTCGTCCGCCACGACGATGTCCCCGGCGTGCACCGTCACCCCGCCGCACCGGGCGGGCTCGCCGAGCGGCGTCACCTTGGCTTTTGTCCCGGGAATCGGGAGCACGCCCCGCGCGAACACCGGGAAACGCGCCTCGCGTACCTCGGACAGGTCGCGGATCACGCCGTCCAGGACGAAGCCCGCGATGCCGCGGCGCTGGGCGGTCGCGCAGACGTTGCCGCCGGCCAGCGCGTAGTCGACGTCGCCGGATTCCGCGACGATCACCGCTCCGGCGGGCGCGCGATGGATGGCCGCGTGCAGCATGAGGTTGTCTCCCGGCGGGCAGCGCACCGGGTACGCGGGCCCGGCGATCCGCGGCACGGGACCCCACAAGGGCCGCACGCCGTAGTCGAGCACCTGGCCGCGGCCGAGCAGGTCGGCGAGGGTCGTGGTCGGGATGTCGGCGAAACCGTCTTCCATGGACGGCGATGCTCTCACGCACGGCCCGGCCGGATACCGTTCCGTGGCACCGATCACGGAGGAGAAGATGGCTTTCCGGCACACCGTCGCGACGTCCCCGGTCGGCGACCTCACCCTGGTCGCCGACGGCAGCGCGCTGGTCGCGGTCTACTTCGACGGCCACAGCCGGACCCCGCGTTTCCCGGACTTCGGCCCGCGCGCCGACGACGGTTTCGCCGACGCGACTCGGCAGCTCGACGAGTACTTCACCGGCCGGCGCCGGACCTTCGACCTCGAACTGGACCTGCGCGGCTCCGAGTTCGAACGCCGCGTCTGGCAGCTGCTCACCCGCATCCCCTACGGCGAGACGCGCACCTACCGCGACCTGGCCGTCGAACTGGGCGAGCCCGGCGCGGCGCAGGCGGTCGGCAACGCGAACGGCTGGAATCCGCTGAGCATCGTCGTGCCGTGCCACCGGGTGGTCGGCAGCAGCGGCGGTCTCACCGGGTACGCGGGCGGCGTCGACCGGAAACGGTTCCTGCTGCAGCTGGAGGAACCGCCCGCCGACGACGCCGGACGCCTGTTCTGAGGCTTACCCCAGCGAGGCGCGACCGTGCTTCCAATACCCCTGGAACGAGATCGCCTGCTTCGGCACCCTGCGCTCGCGCGTGAGGAACCGCCGCGCGCCGGTGGCCAGCCCGCTCTCCCCTGCGACCCACGTGTAGCCCGGAGGATCGGAAAGATCGAGCTGGCCGAGGACGTCGAGCGCGAGCCGTCCGGGCAGCCGGTCGTCCTCGCGGACCAGCCACTGCACTTCGGCGCCGAGCGGCACGTCGACCGTCTGGATGTCGTCCCGCGCCCCGACTTCCAGCAAGACGGTGGCCCGCAGACCCGGCGATGACTCCAGGATCGCCAACGCCGCCGGAATCGCGCTCTCGTCGGCGAGAAGGAGCTGTGTGACGCCGTCCGGCGGCAGATAAGTGATCCCCTCGTCGAGAATCCCGACCTCGTCGCCCGGCCGCGCGTTCTCGGCGAATTGCGAGGCCGGACCGCCGTCGCCGTGCACCGCGAACTCGATGTCCACCTCGCCGGGCCGCGTCGCCCGGATCGTGTAATTCCGCACCCACGGCCGGGACGCGGCGCTCATGAGCATGTGCTGCGCGAGCCAGCGGTTGCTCGAAGCAGTGGGGAGGCGGAGCCCGCGCTGCCCCTCGCGCGGGAAGAACAACCGGCACCATTGATCGAACCCGAGCGGCGCGAAGTCCTCGAGATCCTCCCCGCCGACGGTGAGGGTGACGAAATGCGTGGACGTCCGTTCAGCTCGCAGCACGGACGCCCGGAGCAACCGCCTGCTGTCAGGCGTGCGGCGCTGGGGGAGGGTCGGCATGGTGGGTCCCGATTCACTTAGGTAAGGCTTACCTGCTTTACGCTAGCCAGTGGTGCGAGGGGACGGCAAGGACTGAAATCGCCCTGGTCGAAGCTGTGCGTACTCCTCGCCTAATGCGGATACGTCCGTTCGGGCCAGCGCATCGGGTGTCACGCTCTCCTGTTGATCACTCTCCGTATCACTCTTGTGGGTGACTGTTGACTGCTCAATAGCCCGGGCTGGCGTGACACTCTGTGTATGACTGCTTGGCGGACTGGCATGCCGAGCTCAAGTTTCTCCGGCTGGCGACTGTGCGAATGAACGTGCATCTTCCCGTGTCAGAGCCGGTTCGCCGCAGTTCGCGGACGCGTCGAGAGGTCTGGACAAGTCGCGGCTAGAGTGTCCGCCGGGTGTCGAATCCGTGACCGCGAAGAGTAGCGAAAACCGTCACTCGAACCGTTGGGCGACGCTGAGGGACCGTTCACCGCGACACTGCCAGTAGAGCTGGCTGGTGACGCACCGTCTTCGCCAGGATGAGCGCATCCGGGACCCGCTCCGCACGACGGCCGGGGCTCCGGACAGCCGTCGGGGCCGGTCCGCCGGCCGGAAGAGAAAGGGATGACGACCTCATGACGGTGGTTCCCTGCCTCGCCGACCAACCGCACCGAACCGGCGAGCCGCCCGCGCGGGCGGAAGGCGCGGTGCTGGTCCGGGAGCCTCGGCCGAATCGAGAGTCCGCTGGGGAAGCGGCGCTGCCTCGCGACCCGGAGAGCCTGGCGCGGCCTGCGGAGAAGATGCAGGACAGCGGAGCGAACGAGCAGGAAAAGCCCCTGCCGCCGGACGACGCGGCCGATGCAGATGCCAGCGCGGCGAATGCCAGTGCGGCCGCAGGCGGCGCAGCCGAGCCAGGTGCCGCGGGGAAGCCCGCCCTGGCTGCAGGCGACTCGGCGAAACCCAAGCTGCCCAGCGGCACTGCAGCCGAGCCCGCCCGTTCCGGCGAGGCAGCGGGGAGCGGCTCGGTGAACCCCAACCCTCCCGCAAGCACCACAACCGACCCCGCCCGGTCCGGCGACACAACGGCAAGCAACCAGCCGATTCCGCCCGCCCCCACCACCCCGCAGCCGCCCCC
>NZ_JARACH010000091.1:0-28035 GCF_029087445.1 Amycolatopsis sp. La24 | reverse complement strand
CGCCGACCCAGCCCACCACCGACCGGAGAACCCACAGTGGACACGCTGGTGCGACGCCAGCCACACCAACGCGCCCACCCAACAAACACCACCCGCACACCCACCACCAAGATCAGCAAAACCTCAAATCGGTGGATCCAGGTCAGATTCCCTCAAGGAGCCCTTCACGGACTTTCAACGGGAGAGGAACCCGCCGCACACCCGCGCTGCTGGGTCCCTACAGCGCGTCGAGGAACTTGGCGCCCAGCGAGACGGCCGGCTTGGAGTCGTTGGCTCCCTCCAGGAACACCGCGAACGCCAGGTCGCCGCGGTAGCCGACGAACCAGCCGTGTGCCTCCGCGCCGTCGCCGAACTGCGCGGTGCCGGTCTTGCCGAACACCGGGCCGGAGTGTGCCAGGCCGGTCGCCGTGCCGCCGGTGACGACCTCGCGCATCATCCCGCGCAGCGCCGCCAGGACCGGGCCGGACGGCGGGTGGTAGCCGGTGTTGACCTTGGTGCCGTCCTCCCACAGCCGCGGCACGACCGCGCGCCCGGACGCCGCGGTCGCCGCCATCACCGCCGCTCCCATCGGGCTGACCTGCACCTTTCCCTGGCCGATGCCGTCCTCGACCTGTTCGTCCGCGTTCGCCGCCGGGTCGACGCGGCCCATCTCGGTGGACAGGCCCTCGATCGAGAAGTCGGCGTTGAGGCCGAACTGGGTGGCCGCCTTCGCGAGCCCGTCGGCGGGCAGCTGCGACGCGAGCCGGGCGAACGTGGTGTTGCAGGACTTCGCGAACGCCTTGTGCACGGTCGTCGTGCCGAGGTCGAACCCCTCGTTGGAGAGCGTGCGGGTGCCGATCCGGTCGGTCAGCGGGCACGGAACCGTGGAATCCGGCGTGACGATCCCGGCTTCCAGCGCCGCGGTCGCGGTGACGATCTTGAACGTCGACCCCGGCGCGTACTGGCCGCTGAACGCCGACGCCGCGTTGGTGACGCTGGCGTTCTGCGCCACCGCGAGCAGGTCGCCGGAGGACGGCTGGATGGCGACCAGGACGGCCTTGCCGTGATACCCGTCGACGGCGGCCTGAGCCGCGTTCTGCGTCGCGACGCTGAGCCCGGTGGCAGCCGGTTTGTGGTCGCCTTCGGGGTTTCCGAACAGTGCTTCGAGGTTCTTGCCCGAGGCGTCCACGCGCTCGACCGCGAACGCTTCGGACGACTGCCCGTGCCCGGTGAGCGCCGAACGGAGCAGCGGGAACGCCTTGTCGTCAGCCAGCTTCAGTCCCCCGCCGCCGGAGACGACGAGCGGTTTGCCGTCGCGGTCGACGACCGCCGGGACGTCCGAGGACGCGATCGCCAGCCGCTGCCCCGCTTCCAGCTTCGGGTGCAGCACCGTCGGAGCCCAGTGGACCCGCCACTTGCCCTGCGCCTGGACGAGCCCGAGGCTGCCGGTGTACGTCCAGACGTGGCCCGGGCCGAGATTCCAGGTGATCGTGTAGCCGGCGGTGGCCTTGTCGCCCTGCGCCGCGCCGACGTCGCCGAGCTTCGCGGTCAGTTCCTTGGGCTTGAGCGTCGCCCACGCGTCCTGCAGTGCGGTAGAGGCGTCCATCGGAGCGTCGGTGGCTTTGCTGGCGGCGTCGGCGTCCTTCCCCGCGAAAGCGAGCAGGTACGTGCGGGCCGCCGACGTCGGGTCGCTCGGCTCCGCGGCCGTCGAGGCAGACTCCGTGCCTGGTGAGGCCGCTGTCGTTCCGCCGCCGTTGAGCAGCACGACCGCGGCCACGACGATCGCGACCACGACCAGCGCGCCCCCGATCAGCACGCCCTTCTTCCCGGCAGGACTCACCGTCGCCTCCCCCTCGCCCACGCGGTCCGCCCGCGTCCGTGGCTCAGCTTGCCCATCGCAGCGCGGGACCGGGCGTTACCTCGGGGAACGCGACGGATTCGTGATCAACGCCGCGCCGTATAGGTCGTTATACAGTCTGATCAGTCGCCCGGCGGGCGCGTTGCCAGCAGATCCCGGCCACGACCAGCGCCGCCACGAGGACGCCCGAGCTGATCAGCTGGATCCGGGCGTCGGCGTCGCCGGTCATCACCGCCAGGATCGCGATCATCGCGGCGAGCGTCGCCCAGGTCAGGTACGGGAAGCCCCACATGCGCACGGTCAGGCTCTCCGGCGCGGTGCGTTCCAGCTGCTTGCGCACCCGCAACTGCGTGCAGGCGACCAGGATCCACACGATCAGCAGCACCGAGCCGACCGCGTTAAGCAGGTATTGGAAGACGGTGTCCGGCCAGAGCGCGTTCAGCGCCACGGCGACGAACCCGAAGAGCACCGAAGCCGCGACCGCGGAGACGGGCACGCCGTTGCGGTCCACTTTGGTCAGTGCGCGCGGCGCGTGGCCGCGTTGTGCCAGCGAGTACACCATGCGGGCCGCGCCGTACATGTTGGTGTTCAGCGTGGACAGCAAGGCGAACAGCACGACCACGTTCATGATCTGCCCGGTCGCCGGGATCCCGATCCGCTCGAGCACCGCGGCGAACGGGCTCTGTCCGATGTGGACACTCGACCACGGCAGCAGCGAGACGATGACCAGCATGGAACCGATGTAGAACACCGAAATCCGCACGACCGCGTTGCGGACCGCCTTGCCGACCGCGTGCGCGGGGTCGTCGGATTCGGCGGCCGCGATGGTCACCACTTCCAGGCCGCCGAAGGTGAAGACCACCGCGAGCAAGCCGGTGCCGACGCCTTCCCAGCCGTTCGGGAGCAGCCCGCCGTTGCCGAGGAGATTGGTCGTGCCGACGAAGGACGTTCCCGGGAGCACGCCGAGGAACGCGAGCACGCCGAGGACGAGGAAGGCCACGACCGCCACGACCTTGATCAGCGCCAGCCAGAACTCGAGCTCGCCGAAGCGGGACACCGCGGTGAAGTTGACCGCGGTCAGCACGGCCATGAAGAGCAGGACCAGCGCCCACTGCGGAATGCCGGGCAGCCAGCTGTT
Source organism: Amycolatopsis sp. La24 (assembly GCF_029087445.1). Taxonomy (NCBI): domain Bacteria; kingdom Bacillati; phylum Actinomycetota; class Actinomycetes; order Pseudonocardiales; family Pseudonocardiaceae; genus Amycolatopsis; species Amycolatopsis sp. La24. The sequence goes on along the minus strand of NZ_JARACH010000091.1, from coordinate 25,060 downwards.
CACGATGATCGCGGCCGCGGTGGCCTCGACGGCGAGCACGACCACGAGCGCGGCCCAGTACAGCCAGCCGATGGCGAACCCGGCCCACGGCCCGAACGCGCGCTCGGCGTGCACCGAAAACGACCCGCTGGACGGGATCGCGGCGGCCATTTCCGCCATCATGCGCATGACCAGCATCGCGAGCGTGCCCGCGAGCACGAAGGACAGCACGATGCCGGGCCCGGCGAGCTTGATCCCGACGCCGGAGCTGACGAACAGTCCCGAACCGATCACGCCGCCCATCGCGAGCATGGCGAGGTGCCGCTGGCGCAGGCCGGCGGCCAGCCCCTCGGCGGCCGGTTCGGCGGCGGCCGGTTCGGCGGCGGCTTTCGAAGTCATGGGGAAATCCCTAGCAGACGCTTCCCCGGGCGCAGGAGCCGAGGCCCGTCCGTCCGGAGTCACCGGCTGGGCCGGTAGCGGGCCCTGAGGTGGAATCGTTCGCCCTGCGGCCCGAGGATGCTGAGGAATTCCACCGCGTGCTCGTCGGCGTTGCCGAACCAGTGCGGCAGATGCGTGTCGAATTCGGCGACCTCGCCGGCCTTCAGCACGAAATCCTGATCGCCGAGGATCATCCGCAGCCGTCCGCTCAGGACGTACAGCCAGTGGTATCCCTCGTGCGAACGCGGATCCGGGTCGAGCCGGTCGGTCCGCCCGGCGGGAAGGATCTGCTTGTACACGTGCAGCCCGCCGGGTTTGCGGGTCAGCGGCAGGACCGTCATGCCGTTGCGGTCGAACGGCCGGAGATGCACGCGCGGGTCGCCGCTGGGCGGCGCGTCGACGAGTTCGTCGAGCGGCACCTGATAGGCCTTGGCCAGCGGGAGCAGCAGTTCCAGACCCGGTTTGCGCTGCCCGGATTCCAGCCGGGACAGGGTGCTCACCGCGATCCCGGTGGTCTCCGACAACGCGGTGAGAGTGATCCCGGTCCGGCGGCGCAGCTCCCGCAGCCGCGGCCCGACCGCGGCCAGCACGGCGTCGAACTCTTCGCTCATGCCCACATGGTGCGGGCGGCTTTGCGGTTTCCGCCAAGAATTTTTGCCGAAACCGCGGTCTTGCCCCGGAGGACCGGAGCAAGACCGCGGCTCGTCACGCCTTAGCGACCGCCACGCGCACCTTCACGCCCTCGCCGACCGTGCCGTCGAAGCCCTCGGCCACCTCGCCGTAGGACACCGACGTCGCGAGTGTCTCGGACGCCACGAACTCCTCGTGCTTGCGCACCGCGGCCGTCACCTCGTCGGCGGCGTCCACGGTCAGCGAGATCCGGTCGCCGACGTCGAGACCGGCCTCGCGGCGCGCCTGCTGGACCACGCGGACCAGGTCGCGGGCAAGGCCCTCGGCCGCCAGGTCCCCGGTGACCTCGGTGTCCAGCACGACCAGGCCGGCCCCGCCGGGCAGTTCGGCCGCCGCGCCGCCGCCGGACGCGACCAGGCGCCGGTCGTACTCGCCCTCGACCAGTTCGACGCCCGCCGCCACGACCGCGCCGGACGCGTTGGTCGTCCAGTCGCCCGCCTTGACCGCCTTGATCACCTGCTGCACGGCCTTGCCCAGCCGCGGCCCGGCCGCCCGCGCGTTCACCGCGACCTCGAACGTGCCGTGTGCCGCGACGTCGGTGGTCAGCTCCACCGACTTCACGTTCACCTCGTCCCGCAGGATCTCGGTGAACCCGCGCAGCGCTTCGACGTCCTCGGCCGCGACGACGAGCTTCGCCAGCGGCAGCCGCACGCGCAGCTTGTTCGCCTTGCGCAGCGCCAGCGCCGACGACGCCACCTGCCGCACCTTGTCCATCGCGGTCACCAGCGCCGCGTCGGCGGGCAGGTCGAGCGCGTTCGGCCAGTCGGTCAGGTGCACCGAACGGCCGCCGGTGAGCCCGCGCCACACGGTTTCCGTGGTGAGCGGCAGCAGCGGCGCGATGACCCGGCAGGTCACCTCCAGCACGGTGTGCAGCGTGTCGATCGCGTCCTGCTCGCCCGCCCAGAACCGGTCGCGCGACCGGCGCACGTACCAGTTCGTGAGCACCTCGAGGAAGTCCCGCACCGTCTGGCACGCGCCCGCGATGTCGTAGCCGTCCATCGCGGACTCGACGTCGGTGACGAGTTCGTGCGTCTTGGCGAGCACGTACCGGTCGAGCAGATGCGTCGAATCCGTGCGCCACTGCCCCTGCTTGCCTTCGGCATTCGCGTACAGGGCAAGGAAGTAGTACGAGTTCCACAGCGGCAGCACGGCCTGGCGCACCGCGTCGCGGATCCCCCGGTCGGTGACGACGAGGTTGCCGCCGCGCAGGATCGGGCTCGCCATGAGGTACCACCGCATGGCGTCGGACCCGTCGCGGTCGAAGACCTCGTTGACGTCCGGGTAGTTCCGCAGCGACTTCGACATCTTCTGGCCGTCGGAGCCGAGCACGATGCCGTGCGACACGCAGGTGCGGAACGCCGGCCGGTCGAACAGCGCGGTCGCGAGCACGTGCAGCAGGTAGAACCAGCCGCGGGTCTGCCCGATGTACTCGACGATGAAGTCGCTCGGGTAGTGGTGCTCGAACCATTCGCGGTTCTCGAACGGGTAGTGCACCTGGGCGTACGGCATCGACCCGGAGTCGAACCACACGTCGAGCACGTCCGGCACGCGGCGCATCGTGGAGCGGCCGGTCGGGTCGTCCGGGTTCGGCCGGGTCAGCTCGTCGATGTAGGGCCGGTGCAGGTTGTCCAGCCGCACGCCGAAGTCGGCCTCCAGCTCGTCCAGCGAGCCGTAGACGTCGATGCGCGGATAGGCCGGGTCGTCCGAGCGCCACACCGGGATCGGCGTGCCGAAGTAGCGGTTGCGGGAGATCGACCAGTCGATGGCGTTCTCCAGCCACTTGCCGAACTGGCCGTCCTTGACGTTCTCCGGGTACCAGGTGATCTGCTGGTTCAGCTCGACCATCCGGTCCTTGAACTGCGTCACCGCGACGAACCACGACGACACCGCGCGGTAGATCAGCGGGTTCCGGCACCGCCAGCAGTGCGGGTACGAGTGGTCGTAGGTCTCGTGGCGCAGCAGCACCGCGCCCTGGCGCTCCGCGCCGCCGGTGCCGTTCTTGAGGTCCCGCACGATGTTCGGGTTCGCGTCGAACACCAGCTGCCCGGCGTAGTCCGGAACGGTCTCGTCGAACTTGCCGTGGTCGTCCACCGGCGTCACCGGGGCGATCCCGGCCGCGTCGGTGACTACCTTGTCTTCGGCGCCGTAGGCGGGCGCGATGTGCACGACGCCGGTGCCGTCGTCGGTGGTGACGTAGTCCGCCGACAGCACGCGGTGCGCGTTCTCCGTGCCGACGAAGTACGGGAACGGCGGCGCGTAACGGGATCCGAGCAGCTGCTCGCCGGTGTAGCGCGCGACGACGGCCGGCTCCTCGCCGAGTTCGCGCGCGTACGCGGCGACGCGGGCCTCCGCGAGCAGGAAGCGCTTGCCGTCGCTTTCCACCACGACGTACTGCACCTCGGGGTGCACCGCGGTGGCGAGGTTGGACGGCAGCGTCCACGGGGTCGTGGTCCAGATCAGGAGGTACGTGCCGTCGAGGTCGTTGTCGTTGCCCTCCAGGCGGAATCCGACCGTGACGGCCGGGTCCTGCCGGTTGCGGTAGACGTCGGCGTCCATGCCCAGCTCGTGGTTGGACAGCGGCGTCGCGTCGCGCCAGCAGTAGGGCAGGACGCGGTAGCCCTCGTAGACGAGTCCCTTGTCCCACAACCGTTTGAACGCCCAGAGCACCGACTCCATGTAGGTGACGTCGAGCGTCTTGTAGTCGTTGTCGAAGTCGACCCAGCGGGCCTGGCGGGTCACGTAGTCGCGCCACTCGTCGGTGTAGCGCAGCACGGACTCGCGCGAGGCCTCGTTGAACTTCGCGATGCCCATCTCTTCGATCTCGGTCGTCTCGGTGATCCCGAGCTGCCGCATCGCTTCGAGTTCGGCGGGCAGGCCGTGGGTGTCCCAGCCGAACCGCCGGTCGACGTGCTTGCCCTTCATCGTCTGGTAGCGCGGGACGATGTCCTTGACGTACCCGGTGAGCAGGTGCCCGTAGTGCGGGAGGCCGTTGGCGAAGGGCGGGCCGTCGTAGAAGACGTACTCGTTGTCGCCGTTGGTGCCCTCGGGACGGGCGTCGATGGTCGCCTGGAAGGTCCGGTCGCTCTCCCAGTACGCGAGGACGCTCTCCTCCAGCGCGGGGAACGACGGCTGGGACGGGACCGTGGTCTCTCCGCCCGGCGAAGCCTGGGGGTACATCCGGGTGCTCCTTGCGTTCGTCGCTCGTACGGGCGACCGGCGGCCACCCACACGGGGACGAGACGCTCGCGCGTCACGCGGTACCACCCCGCTTGCCCGGCGCACTGCTCCCGGGCCACTCGTTGCGCGGCTGTCACGGGCCGCACCCGTCCGGTTCTACTGCGGGCGGCGACCGCCCGGTTCTTCCGGAGGCTCCCCGGTGATGGCCGGATCGACGCCTTGCTGACTCCAGGTTAACCCGTCGCCGCAACCCGCTTTCGCCCTGCCCCGGCCGGGCTCGCGCCGTCGCCGTGGGAAAAGGCGAAAACCGATGTCCGGCACCGGGTTCCGCCGATACGGTAACGACCGGGCGTGCGCGGCGGATGTGCCGGGCAGATCTTCCTTCCGGCCACAGCACAGGAGTCGAGCACGGGTGAACCGTAGTTTTCAGGTGGATCTTCGCGGGGTCGTCGACCTGCTGAGCCAGCACCTCTATTCCAGTCCCCGCGTCTACGTGCGCGAACTGCTCCAGAACGCCGTCGACGCGGTCACCGCGCGCCGGGCGGCCGACGATTCGGCGCCCGCGGAGATCGCGATCGAAGCCGGCGACGGGACGCTGCGGATCACCGACACCGGCATCGGCCTGTCCGAGGCGCAGGTGCACGAACTGCTCGCGACGATCGGCCGCAGCTCCAAACGGGACGAACTCGGCTACGGACGGCGGGATTTCCTCGGCCAGTTCGGGATCGGGCTGCTGTCGGCCTTCCTGGTCGCCGACGAGACCCGCGTCGTCACGCGTTCCGCGAGCGGCGCTCCCGCGGTCTCGTGGACCGGCCGCGCGGACGGCACCTACGCCGTCGGGCCCGGCGAACGGGACACGGTCGGCACCACCGTCACCCTCACCGCGCGCCGCGGCGCCGAGCAATGGTTCGTGCCGGAGACGGTCGCCGATCTCGCGACGCTGTACGGCTCGATGCTGCCGTTCGAAATCACCGTCAACGGCAAGGCGATCAGCGGCGCCGGCATCCCGTGGCAGGCCGACGAGCGCTCCCCCGGGCACCGCTCCGCGGACCTCGTCGGCTACGCGCAGGAGGTCCTCGGCTTCACTCCGTTCGACGTCGTCGACCTCGACGTGCCGGAGGCCGGGCTCACCGGCGTCGCCTACGTGCTGCCGTTCCCGGCGAACCCGGCCGAGCACGCCGGGCACCGCGTGTACCTCAAGCGGATGCTGCTCGCGGAGAACGCGCCCGGGCTGCTGCCGGACTGGGCGTTCTTCGCCCGCTGCGTCGTGGACACCGGCGAGCTGCGGCCCACCGCGAGCCGCGAGGCGCTCTACGACGACGACCAGCTCGCCGCGACCCGCGAAGCGCTCGGCGAGCAGCTGCGCGGCTGGCTCGTCGGGCTCTCGGCGACCAGCCCGCGGCGGCTGAACCAGTTCCTGAAGATCCACCACCTCGGCGTCAAAGCGCTCGCGCTGCACGACGACGACATGCTGCGGCTGGTCGACGAGTGGTGGCCGCTGGAAACGAACGTCGGCCGGATGACGCTCGCCGAGTTCCGCTCGCGCCACGGCGTGCTCCGCTACTGCGCGACCGCCGACGAATTCGACCAGCTGGCCGGGGTCGCCGCCGCGCAGAACCTGCCGGTGATCAACGGCGGCTACACCTACGACAGCGAACTCGTCGAACGCGTCGGCGCGCTCGAACCGGGGGTGCGCGTCGACCGGCTCGACCCGAGCGAACTCACCACCGCCTTCGCGGATCTCGCCCCGGACACCGCGCTGGCGGTCCGGCCGTTCGTCGCGGCCGCGCAACGCTGCGTCGACCGGCTCGGCTGCGAGGTCGTGCTGCGCGAGTTCGAGCCCGCGTCGCTCCCGGTGCTTTATCTCGTCGACCGCGCCGCCTCGTTCGCCGGCGAACTGCGCGCGACCAAGGAGGCCGTCGACGAGCTGTGGGCCGGGGTGCTCTCGGCCTTCGAAAAGCCGGAACGGGACCGCCCGCAGCTCGTGCTCAACTACCGGAACCCGTTGGTGCGGCGCGTTTCCCGGCTCGAGAACGCGGAACTGACCGCGCTGGCCGTCGAATCCCTCTACGGCCAGGCGCTGCTGCTCGGCAAGCACCCGATCCGGCCCGCCGACTCCGCGCTGCTCAACCGGGCCTTCCTCAGCCTTCTCGACCACGCCGTCCCGAACCGGGAGAACTGATGACCGCACCGACCGAAGAGGACCTGTGGAACCGGCTGGGGTCGGCCCGGGCCCTTCCGTTCGGCAAGGGCCAGATCGCCGCGACGGAGAGCCTGGTCCGGATCGCCGACGCCGAGCGCCTGCCGGACCTGCAGTACGCCGCCCGGCTCTCGCTCGTCCGCGCGTACACGCACGGCGGCGAGCCGGCGAAGTCGTTCGTGCCGTTCGCCTGGTGCCTCGCCAAGCACGACCAGGGCGAGGGCAACGAGCGGTGGGACTACATCCTCTTCTGGTCGTTCAAGTCCATCGTCACGTCGCTGACCGACTTTCCCGAGGTGCCGCTGGACCGCACCTACGCCGTGCTCGACGACATGGAGCGCCGGTACCGGGCGGCCGGGTACGCGATGAACCCGGTGCACCAGCACCGGCAGATCGTGGCGCGGCACGTCGGCGACCACGAAACGGCTGTCGAGCAGTACCGGCTCTGGGCCGCGGCCCCGCGCGGCGAGATGTCGGACTGCGTCGGCTGCGAACCGTCCGGCAAGGTCGCCCACCTGAGCCGCTACGGCCGGTTCGAGGAGGCGATCGAGGTCGCCGAACCGGTCCTCGGCGGCACGTTCACCTGCAGCGAGCAGCCGAACGGGATCCTCTCCTCGCTGCTGCTCCCGTTTGTCCGCACCGGACGGCTGGAGGAGGCCGCGCGAGCCCACCGGCAGGTGTACCGCACGATCCGGCACAACCGGCTGGACCTGGATCTCCTCCCCCGCCACCTCCGGTTCTGCGCGCTCACCGGCAACCACGTGCGCGGGCTTGAAATCCTCGAACGGCATCTCGGCTGGCTCGCCGACGCGCCCTCTCCGGACGTCGAGATGGAGTTCTGCGCCGCCGCCGCGCTCAACCTGCGCCTGGTCGCCGATTCCGGGCACGGCGGCACGACGGTGCGCCGTACCGACGGCGAGATTTCCGTCCAGGCACTGCACGACGAGCTTTCCGGGCGCGCACTGGGCATCGCGGCCCGCTTCGACGCCCGGAACGGCACCAGCGAGCAGAGCGACCTGATCCGCGACGTCCTCGCCGCCGAGCCGATCGTGGACCACCTCCCGCTGTCCTTGACCAGTCCGCGTCCGGTTTCCCCGCCGCGGACGCCCGTCGCACCGTCCCTTCCGGACACTCCCGAAGAGCTGGCCGATCTCGCCGACCAGCACTCCCGGCTCAGCGCTTACGAGGCCGCCGAAGCCGCGTGGGCGAAGTTCGACGAACTGTGCCCGGAACCGGCGGGGTCGCTGCTCGCCCGGCGGCTGTCCGGATCCGCGACCGCGGTCGTGGACACCGACCCCGAGGCCGCCGTGCGGGATTGGCTGCGCGCGGCCGAACTGTTCGCGGCCGAAGGCGACGAGGTCGCCCGGCACACCGCGGCGAGCAAGGCCGGGCTCGCCCGTTACCAGCTGGGCGAGCCCGAATCCGCTCTCGCCGCTCTCGCCGGCACGGCCGAGGCGCTCGCCGGGCTCGGCGACGTAGAACAGCACGTCCGCGCGCTGCTGCGGTGGTCCCTGGCGCTTTCCGGGAACGACGACCTCGACGCCGCGCTCGAGATTCTCGGCCGTGCCGAAGCCGCCGCCACCGAGGTTCCCGCTGAGCTGACCGCCCGGCTTTTGCTGCTGCGCGGCGAACTCACCGCACGCAGCGGCCGGCTGGACGAGGCGCGGGAACCGGCGGGACGCGCGGTGGACCTGTTCGCCGAAGCCGGGTTGGCCGAGCAGGAGGCGTGGGCGCGGCTCATCGCCGGGCGGATGGCCGCCGCGAGCGGCGAACTCGAGACGGCCTACGCCACGGTGCGGCCCGCCGAGTCCGCCGCCTCCCCGGGCCTGCGCGCCCAGGTGCGGCACACGCTCGGCTTGCTCGCGTCCGACCTCGACCTGCGGGACGAGGCGGTGGCCCACTACCGCGGCGAGGTCGCTGACCTGGTCGAAGCCGGGGACCTGTCCGGCGCCGCGCTCGCCCAGCTCGGACTGGCGTCCGCGGCCGAACGCGCCGGGGACCCGCTGACCGCCGCCGATGCCGCCGAGGCCGCGATCGAGGTCCTGGAGCAGGGCGACGACGAGGACGAACTGGCCCGGGCGCGCTACCTGCTCGCCGGAGCGCACCGCGCACTCAACCAGCCGGATCCGGCGCTGACCCTGCTGGAGCAGGTACTCGGGCACTTCGCCGCCGCGGGCAACCAGCCCGCCGCCGGGCAAGCGGCCGAGACCATCGGCGACCTCCTCGACGAACTCGACCGCGACGCCGAGGCCGCCTCGTCCTACGGGCGCGCAGCGGAGTACTACACGGCAGCGGAGCTCCCGGTCGACGCCGTGCGCAACCTCCGTCAGGCAGCGCTGTCATGGCAGTGGGCGACAGAAACGGATCAGGCGCTTTCGGTGCTGGCAGAAGCGGAAAAGAGCGCCGCGGACCTCGACGGCGACGAGCCGCCGATCCGCTGGGAACGAGCCATGGTCGCCTTGAACGGCGGCAAACTGCTGGGTGCCGCAGAGCGGCCCGAGCAAGCACTGCCCCGGGCGACCGCGGCCGTCGAACTGTTCCTGGCCCTCGACGCGACCACCGAAGCCGCGATCGCCGCGGGCCTGCGCGCCCGACTGCTGGTCGACCTGGGCCGCCCCGCCGAAGCCCGCGCCGCGACGCAGGCCGCGATCGAAGGCCTGCCGCCGGAAGCGACGGAACAAATCGAGCGGCTCGAATACATCCTGGCGAATCTCGACGCGGAGTAAGGCCTTTCGCCGGGCCCACGGGTTCTCCCGTGAGCCCGGCGGAAGGTGCTCTCTCGCCGGGGTTTTCTCCCCGCCGTTGCCGTGAGCCCCACGGCCGCCGTGCCCACGGGTTTTCTCGCAGGCCCCGGCGGAAGGTGCTCTCTCGCCGGACCCCGCCTCAGCTCACCCCGTCGGCTCAAGCCGCTTCCCGCGCACCCGCCTCTGCACCGTCACGACCGCCAGCACCGCGGCCACAACCCACAACCCAGCCGAAACAAACCCCAGCAAGTGCAGACCGTGCACGAACGACCCGCGCGCCCCCGGTTCCCCCGCCACCGCACCGAAAACCGCCACGCCCAGCGCACCGCCCGCCTGTCGCGCCGCGTTGTTGATTCCGCCCGCGATGCCTGCCCGCTCGTCCGGCGCGTCGGCGACCGCGGCGGTCACCACGGCGGCGGTCAGCAGTCCCATTCCGATGCTGAGCACGAACAGCGTCGGCAGCAGCGTCCAGTACCCGGTCCCGGGGCCGATGCGCAGCAGGTTCAGCATCGCCGCCGCGCCCAGCAAGAGCCCGGTCACGATCTGCGGGCGCGGGCCGAACCTCGCGGTGAGCCGTCCGGAGACCGGGCCGAGCAGCACCATCGGGACGAACATCGGCAGCAGCGCCGCGGCCGCGGCGATCGGGTCCGCGTGGAGCACATCCTGCAAGTACAGCGTGAACACCAGCACTGAACCCAGGCCGACGAAGTTCATCGCGGCGGACACCAGGTTCGCGCCCGCCGCCTGCCGGGACCGCAGCAGCGGCAACGGCAGCATCGGGGCCGCAGAACGCCGTTCCACCACCACGAACGCCACGGCCGCCGCCACCGCGAGCAAACCGACCCACGGCGTCCCCGCGATCACCGCGTACACCGCGGAGCCGAGCGCCAACGCCGCGGTCGCCGCCCCGGGAACGTCCACGCGGCCCGGCTTTCGGACGTCCCGCGGCACCAGCCGCCGGGTCGCGACGGCCGCCGCGGCGACGATCGGGACGTTCAGCCAGAACACCGGCCGCCATCCGGCCGTCTGCACGAGAATCCCGCCCAGCAGCGGTCCGGCAGGCAGGGCGAGCGCCGAAATCCCGGCCCAGATCCCCAGCGCCCGGGCGCGTTCCGTACGGCCGGGGAACGCCCCGGAGATCACGGCCATCGTGCCCGGCAGCAACAACGCCGCCCCGACCCCTTGCACCGCCCGGGCCGCGACCAGCCAACCCGCCGACTGCGCGAGCCCGCACGCTGCCGAAGCGGCCCCGAAAACGCCCAGCCCGGTCAGCACCACGCCGCGGTGCCCGAGGACGTCGCCGAGCGCTCCCCCGGTCAGCAGCAACGCGGCGAGCACGACCGAATAGCCGACCACCACCCACTGCAGCTGCGGGACGTCCGCGTGCAGTTCGCTGCCAAGAGTCGGGAGGGCGACGTTGACGACAGTGACGTCGAGCTGCACCAGGAACATCCCGGCGCACATGGTGAACAAGATCGCGGTGCGCATGGGTCCAGCAGACACCGGGAACGCTTCCGTCGCGGTGGAAGTGTGCCGGGGGCATGCTGGAGGCATGGAAGGAGACGCCGACATCGCGCGCACCGCCGCCCTGTTCGCCGATCCGGCGCGGGTCCGCGTGCTGATGGCCCTCGCGGACGGCCGGTCGCTGGCCGCGTCCGTGCTGGCCGGCGAAGCGGGTCTGACCGCCCAAGGCGTGAGCGCGCACCTGTCGAAACTGCTGGCCGCCGGGCTGGTGACGGCGGAAAAGTCCGGCCGGCACAGGTTCTACCGCATCGCCGGAGCGGCCCCGGAACTGCTGGAAGCACTCGCCCGGCACTCCCCCGCGCGCCCGGTCCGCTCGCTGCGGGAAGGCACGCGCGCGGAAGCCTTGCGCACCGCGAGATTGTGCTACGACCACGTCGCCGGACGACTCGGCGTCACCGTCACGGCCGCCTTGCTCGACCGCGGCGCGCTGGCCACTGTGGACGGTGACCCGACCACGCAGCGGCGGCCCGGGGACCGGATTTCCTCGCAGCTGCAAGAACATCCGTACGTGCTGGGGCCCGCTGCCGACGACGTGTTCGCCGCGTTAGGCGTGGATGTCGAAGCGGCCGCGGAGAGCCGTCGCCCGCTGCTGCGGTTCTGTCTGGATTGGACAGAGCAGCGCCATCACCTGGCCGGAGCCTTGGGCGCGGCGGTGACGCGACGGTTCATGGACGCGGGCTGGCTGCGGTCACGCGCGAAGGCGCACCGAGCCGTTCAGCTCACCGAAAGCGGCGCGAAGGTACTTGAAGAGGTGCTCGGCGTCAGCGATGCGCCGCGGCCAGCACAGCGTCCGGACCGCACCGCGCGCACGGCGTGAAGCCGAGCTGGCGTGCCTCGCCGACGCCGATCGGGATGGTGTCGCGACCGGACAGCCAGCCGCAGTCCACCAGGTGGTAGCGCGGGTACTCGTCGACGACCACGACCTCGTCCTCGAGCTCCTTGACCACCTCGAGGTCCTCCGGCGCGGTCTCCTCGACGCCGGGCGGCGTGTCGCGCACCGCCTTCGCCTCGGACTGGGGCTCGGCTTCCGCGGCGGGCTTCTCGAGCTCCGGTTCCGGCACGTCCGCCGGATCGCCCAGCTCGCCCGTCGCCGGGATCAGCGCGGTCTGCTCGGCGTCCTCCTCGGCCGGGACCGCTTCGTCCTTCGCCTCCGCCGCATCCGAATCGGCGGCTTCGGAGTCCTCGGACTCCTCGGACTCCTCGGCGTCCGAGGCGCGGTCCGCGCGCTTGCGGCGGCGCAGCCAGTCGACGAGCAGAAGGAGCCCGGCGAGCACGGAAAGGCCGATGGAAACCCAGGCCCACAGCGAGGTGCCCGTGATGAGCGCCGTGACGAGCAGCCCGAGAGCCGCCAGCACCAGAAGGAGGACGATGTAGAGCACGCTGAATTACAACACGCGCGGCCCGCCAACCGGGCGCGACCCGCCCACGCGGCGTGCTCCGCCGATGCCCCACCGTGGCGGGAACCGGACCCGGACACGCCGAAACCCCGCCGGGTCGGAAGGTCTTCCGGCGGGGTGCGTACGGCGGTGGGTCAGCCGGCCTCGGCGCGCGGGCCGAACGAGTAGCCCTGACCGCTGCTGCCGGTCGAGGACTGGCTCGAACCGGAAGAGGCCGACGCCGGGGCCGCGGAGCCGCGGTCGTCGAGCTCGCGCAGCTGGGACTCGAGGAATCCGCGCAGCCGGGTGCGGTATTCGCGCTCGATCGTGCGGAGTTCTTCGATCTTCTTGCCCAGAGCGCCCTTTTCGGCGTTCAGGTTGTTCATCGTCTCGGTGTACTTGCGCTGCGACTCGCGTTCCATGGTGGTCGCCTTGTCGCGCGCCTGGCGCTCCAGCGTCTCGGCGCGCGTGCGCGCGTCGTTCAGCATCGTCTCGGCGCGGGTGCGCGCCTCGTTCACCATCGAGTCGGACTTCGCCCGGGCGTCGGACAGCAGCTGCTCGGACTTGGTCCGCGCCTCCGCCAGCATCCCGTCGGACTCGGTCTTCGCCTCGGCGGTGAGCCGGTCGGCCATCTCCTGCGCCAGGCCGAGCACCTTGGCGGCCTGGACGTTCGGCTCGCCGCTGTCGGGGACCATCGAGTGCGCCTGGGTCTGCTCCATCGCCGAAGCGGGCGGCGGAACCGGGGCGAGCCGCCGCGACGGCTCGGGGTCGCGGCCCGGCGGCGGGCCGGCGACCTTCGCGTTCTCGAGCTCCGAGCGGGTCGACTCGAGCTCGGAGTCGAGCTGCTCGACCTGCTGGCGCAGCTCGTTGTTGTCCTCGATCAACCGGGCAAGCTCGGTCTCCACCAGGTCGAGGAACGCGTCCACCTCGTCCTCGTTGTAGCCCCTCTTGCCGATGGGCGGCTTGCTGAACGCGACGTTATGCACGTCAGCGGGGGTCAACGACATCAGATCACCTCACGCACTCCATGGCCTGCAGGACACACCCGGGTTTTCCCCGATCACCTGGGTGTCAGTTGCATCGCGAAGAACACAACCAACAGCAGCACCATAATCGACAAGTCCAGTCCTACGCCGCCGATCCGGACCATCGGAATGATCCTGCGGAACAACCGCACCGGCGGGTCGGTCACTGTGTAGATGGTCTCGAGCGTCACCGCAACCCCTCCGGCGGGACGCCATTCCCGTGCGAAAGTCCGCACGAGCTCGACCACGATCCGGGCCGTGAGCAGCAGCCAGAAGGCAAACAGCACGTACCAGATCGCAAGCCACACAGCATTCACGGCGACCACTCTAGCGGGGGACGGCCGGATTGGGCGCGACCAGTCGCCCTGAGGGCGACATAGTCGACAAAATCACGTCTGGCTGCGCCCAGCGGTCCGTTCCCGTTCACCCGCGCAGGAACAATCCGCCCTCGGCGATCCGCCTGCGGTCCTCGGCGGTCACGTCCACGTCGGGCGGTGAGAGAAGGAACACCTTGTTGGTGACCTTGTCCATCGACCCCCGCACGGCGAACGCCAGGCCCGCCGCGAAGTCCACGATCCGCTTGGCGTCCGCGTTGTCCATCTCGGTGAGGTTGATGATCACCGGGATGCCCTCGCGGTAGTGCTCGCCGATCGCCCGCGCCTCGATGTAGCTCGTCGGGTGCAGCGTGGTGATCCGGCTGAGCGGGTCCCTCGCCGGCGCGGCGACCGGTTCGGCGACCGGGCGCAGCCGGGCGACCGGCTCCGGCTGGCGGTCCACGGCGAGCGCGCCGTGCGTCGCCGGCTCGGCCGCCATCGACCGGGACCGCACGCGCGCGGCCGGTTCGTCGTAAGCCTCTTCGACGTCGCGGTAGCGCGCCCGGGACCGCGCCGGCGGCTGGTCGTAGCCGTCGTCGTAGTCGTCGTAACCGTCGTCGTAGCCGTCTTCGTCCGCGGGCACCATCCCGAAGTAGGCCTTCAGCTTCTGCAGCGCGCTCATAGCCTCTCCCTAGCCCTTGCCGCTCCCGCACCGTTGTGCCCCGCCCGGCCGGACACGAAACGTGACCACCGGGCGGACTCCCTACGGCGAGGCTAAACCGCGCCCGCCGAGCAACGCGGTTCCGACACGCACACACGTCGAGCCGTGCCGGATCGCCTGGTCCAGATCATGGCTCATTCCGGCGGACACGTCAGCCGCTTCGGGATGCCGGGCGCGGACTCTTTCCGCTGCGTGGGACAGGCGGGCAAAAGCAGTGCCCGGGTCCTCCCCCAACGGGGCCACCGCCATCACGCCTCGCAGTCGCAGCTCCCCCGTGTGGGCGATGCGGTCGGCGAGGGCGTCGAGCTCCTCGAGCGGGGTCCCGCCGCGCGCGACGTCGCCGTCGAGGCTCACCTGGACCAGGACGTCGAGCGGTCCGGTCCGCTCGCCCGCCTCCTGCGCGGCGGCGACCGCGCGGGCGAGCGCGTCGGCGAGCCGCGCCGAATCGACCGACTGGACCTCGGCCGCCCAGCGCACGACCGAACGCGCCTTGTTCCGCTGCAGCCGCCCGACCATGTGCCAGCGCGGCGCGGCGCCCGGGCGCAGCTGCGCGACCTCGGCCGCCTTCGGACCGGCTTCCTGGTCGCGGTTCTCGGCGAGGTTCAGCAGCCCGAGGTCGGTCAGCAGCGCGGCGTCGCTCGCCGGGAAGGTCTTGGTGACGCCCAGCAACCGCACCTCGTCGCGGGATCGGCCGGCCTCGGCGCAGGCGTTCGCGATGCGTTCCTCGACCGCGGCCAGCGCCGCCGCCAGCTCCGCCCGCCGCTTCTCTGCCGGGTCCTCGGTCACGCTTTCTCCTCTTCAAGCCAGGTGATGCCGGCGATGCGGCCGGTGGTGCCGTCGCGGCGGAAGCTGAACAACGTCTTGTCCTCCGCCGTGCAGCGCGGATCCGCGCCGACGCGTCCGACGCCGAGGTCGGCCAGCTGCTGCCAGAGCCCGGCGCGCAGGTCCAGACCGGTCGTGCCCTTGCGCGTTTTGCAGGCGCTGCCGGGCAGGTGCTTCTCGACGTCCGCGGCCATCGCGGCCGGGACCTCGTAGCAGTCGCCGCAAATGGCCGGGCCCAGCAACGCCTCGACACGGCCCGGTTCGGCGCCGAGATCGCGCATCGCCTCCAGCGCGGCGGGAACCACGCCGACGCGCGCGCCGACCCGGCCCGCGTGCACCGCGGCGACGACGCCCGCTTCCGGATCCGCCATGAGCACCGGGACGCAGTCCGCGACCAGCACCACGAGCGCGACGCCCGGACGGTCGGTCACCAGCGCGTCAGTCGCTTCGGCCGCGGCGGTCTCGGTGCCGTCCACGACGGTCGCGGTGCGGCCGTGCACCTGCTCCATCCAGGCCAGCTTGTCCTCCGCGAGACCGAGTTCGGACGCCAGCCGCTTGCGGTTGGCGTAGACGTCGCCCGCGTCGTCGCCGACGTGGTCGCCGAGGTTGAAACTCTCGTACGGCGGCCGGGAAGCCCCGCCCGCCCTGGTCGTGACCACTCGTCGTACTCGCACCCCGCCATCCTGCCAAAAACCGCAGCGGCCGCTGAGGCGAGTCTCGCGAGCGGCGATGCCGGTTCTCGCCGGAGCCATTGCGCACGAGACCCCTGGAAGTCCCGAGGCTCCGCACCGCCAGACGGCGTCGCGAGCGGCGGTCCCGGCGAGAACCGGCGCCAACACCCACGAGGGTCCGGACACGGCAACGGCCGCCCCGACCAGATCGGGGCGGCCGCTGCTCGCGAGTCCTTGCTTACCGCCGCATGAACGGGGGCACGTCGACGTCGTCGTCGGTCGGGTCGTCGTGCACCGTGGTCGGGCGGCTCGGCAGACCGCCCGTCGCAGAACCGGAACCGATCGGCGAATACCCCCGCGAGCCGCCGCCCGGCTGGGGAAGGCCGCCCGGCGGGGTGCCGGTGCCCGGCTGCGGCAGGCCTGAGGGCGGGGTCCGCGGCGGAGCGACCGGGTAGCCGGAGCTGCCCGCGGGCGGCACCGGAGTGGCCCCGGTCTGCGGCGGGGTCTGCGCGGCCGAACCGCCGCCGACCTGGCCCGCCGCGGCGGACGCGGTGCCGTTGCCCTGTTTGCCGCCGAACGCGGGCGGGTCGAGCTTCTTGTGGGTGGGCGCGCCCGCGTCGAAGCCGGCCGCGATCACCGTGACGCGGACCTCGTCGCCGAGGGAGTCGTCGATGATCGTGCCGAAGATGATGTTCGCGTCCGGGTGCGCCGATTCCTGCACGAGCGACGCGGCCTCGTTGATCTCGAACAGCCCGAGGTCCGATCCGCCCGCGATGGACAGCAGCGCGCCGTGCGCCCCGTCCATCGACGCTTCCAGCAGCGGCGAGTTGATCGCCTTCTCCGCCGCCTGTATCGCCCGTCCCTCCCCGCGCGCGGAGCCGATGCCCATCAGCGCGGAGCCCGCGCCGGACATGACGCTCTTGACGTCGGCGAAGTCCAGGTTGATCAGACCCGGCGTGGTGATCAGGTCGGTGATGCCCTGGACACCGGAGAGCAGCACCTCGTCGGCGGAGCGGAACGCGTCCATCAAGGACACGCCGATGTCGCCGAGCTGCAGCAGCCGGTCGTTCGGGATCACGATCAGCGTGTCGCACTCGTTGCGCAGCTGCTGGATGCCGTCCTCGGCCTGCTTGCCGCGGCGTTTGCCCTCGAAGGTGAACGGGCGGGTCACCACGCCGATCGTGAGCGCGCCGAGCTTGCGGGCGATCTGCGCGACGACCGGCGCGCCGCCGGTGCCGGTGCCGCCGCCCTCGCCCGCGGTCACGAACACCATGTCGGCGCCCTTGATGACCTCTTCGATTTCCTCGCGGTGGTCCTCGGCCGCCTTCTGCCCCACCTCGGGGGCGGCTCCGGCGCCGAGTCCGCGGGTGAGTTCCCGGCCGATGTCGAGCTTGACGTCGGCGTCGGACATGAGCAGTGCCTGCGCGTCGGTGTTCACCGCGATGAACTCGACACCCTTGAGGCCGACCTCGATCATCCGGTTCACGGCGTTCACGCCGCCGCCGCCGATGCCGACGACCTTGATCACCGCAAGGTAGTTGTGCGGGGGCGTCATCGGGTCCGCCTTCCTGATCGTGATGTGCACATGCCGCCCGCCGGGGCCGGAAACCCTCAACCTCAACCCGAGAGTGAGAGTTATGTCAACCACCGGCGTCAAGGCAGGACGGTAGGCGCCGCGCAAGCTCTAATCCAGTAGCCACGCCGTGAGCGGCAAAGGTGTTTTGCCACAACGCGAAGCCGCGCGCAAGGCCGGAACCCGCCGCGAGGCCCGGCGCGCGGTCTGCTATGCGGGCACCGAAGCGACCAGGACCACGTCCTTCGACGGCTTCCCCGACGGCGACCCGCCCGCCTGCTCCACGCTCACCGCGAACTGCTGCGCACCGGCCAATCCGTCCGCCACCACCAGCGAACCCGACGGTCCGCCCGGCAGCAGACCGGCCGGACGCGGCGCGAGCTCCGGGCCCATCAGCCACGCCTCGTACACCTGCCCGGACGGCACCGGCGGCAGCCCGGACTGCATGAACATCACGCGGTCCAGCTTCCGCGAAACCACCACGGTCCCGCCGCCTCCGCGCGGCGACGCGACGTGCGACGTCTGGCTGTCCGGCGCGGCGAGCAGCTCGGCCACCGGCGCGTAGCGGTCGCGCGCGGCGTCCAATTCGGACTGTGCGCTGTTCAGCTGGCTGCTGGTGTGCAGCGCGATCCCGCCGAACACGCCGGCCAGGGCGAGCCCGATGACGGCCGCCGCGGCGGCGATCAGCATCGGCCAGCGACGCGGTCCGCGCGGACGCGGTTCCGCGGCGCCGGTCCGCGGCGGCAGCTGGCGCGTCGTGCGCATCTCCGCCAGCACCCGGTCCTTGAGACCGGACGGCGGCTGCTCGTCCATCGCCGCGCCGAGCCGCGCCGCGGTCTCGCTCAGTTCCCGTACTTCCTGCGCACAGGCATCGCACTGTTCGAGGTGACGGCGGAACTGGGCCCGCTCGACCTCCGACAGCGCGTCGAGCGCGTACGCGCCGGCCAACGTGTGCATCTCCGGACTGCTCACGCCGTCACCCCCAGGCAGTCGCGCAACCGGATCAACCCGTCGCGCAGTCTGGTCTTGACCGTCCCCTGCGGCGTGTCCAGCACGTCGGCGACCTCGCGATAGGTATAGCCCTGGTAGTAGGCCAGGAGGACGGATTCCCGCTGCAATTCGGTCAGCGTCTTCAGGCAGCGCCGCACCTGCGAGCGTTCCAGGCGGGTCGCGACGGATTCGGCAACCTCGTCGAACGGCCGTCCGCGCGCGGCCTCGAAGGTCGCTTTCCGCTCGCGTTCGGTGCTCGCCCGCGCCGACCGGACCCGGTCGACCGCGCGGCGGTGCGCGAGAGTCATCGCCCAGTTCAGGACGCTGCCTTTCCCCGGCGAATAGCGCGTCGCGGTCTCCCACAGCTCCACGAGCACCTCCTGCGCGACCTCCTCGGACTGCGCGGGGTCCCGCACGATGCGGCGGACGAGCCCGTAGACGGGACCGGCGAGCTGATCGTAGAGCCGTTCGAAGGCGCGTTCGTCCCCCTTCGCGACCAGTGCCATCAAATCCTCGGCACTCGTCGGCGGCACCGCCGAAAGCCGGTCCGCTGGACGGGTGCTCTCGTCCCGTGCGCTCTCATCCATGGAGGGCTCCTGCCGTGTTCTGTCCGGTCCGGGCGGCGAGCGGGGCCTTGCGCCGCCACAGCGCGAGCCCGTGGCGACGGATCAACGCGGCGACGCGCTGCGGCTGCAGCGGCCTGCCCAGCAGGAAGCGCGCGAGCGTGCGGATCCCGACCGGACGGCGGACTCCTCGCAGCGTAGCGGTCAGGGCGGCGTCTCCGTCGTGCTGCAGGACGACGGTCAACGCCAGCAGCGCGTCCGGCCGCGGCAGGTGCATCCGATACTCCCCCGCCATCTCCTGGAACGGCGACACGTAGAACTCCTTGTCCGCCCGGAGCGCCCCGTGGTCTTCGCCGGGCCGGAGCAGGTAGGCGTGCCGGCCGCCGTAGGTGTTGTGCACCTCGGCGACCACGCAGGCGAGCGCGCCGTCCGGCGTGTGGCACCAGTAGACCGTGATCGGATTGAACACGTACCCGAGAACGCGCGCCGACGCGAGCATCGTCACCGGCCCGCCGCGCAAGTCCACCCCGCGGTGCGCGAGCCAAGCGTCCAGTTTGGACCGGATGTCGCCGGGTTCGTCCCGGCCGAAGTGGTCGCGGCCGTCGAAGCGCGCGAACGGCCGGAGCCACCACGGCAGCCGCGGCAGGTCGTCGAGCTCGGTCCGCCACAGGTACATCCGGTGCGCGAAGGAGTACGGCGGGTCGGCCCGGCGGACGTGCGCGACGGTGGCGTCGTAGAGAGCGGTCACCAGGTCACCCCGAAACTGGCCGCGGCGCGGACGCCGGAGGAACAGCCGTCCTCGTGGAATCCCCAGCCTTGATAAGCGCCCGCGTAGGCGAGGACGCCATCGTTCAACTCCGCCAGGTTCCGCTGCGCGGCAACGGATTCCGGCGTGTAAACCGGATGCTCGTAGGACATTTTCGCGACCACCGCGTCCGGATCGAGGCCGACGCTCGGATTGAGGGTGACGGCGTACGTCGTCGCTTCGTCGAGGCCCATCAAGCGATTCAGGTCGTACGTGACTTGGACAGCGCGCAGATCCGCCCCGCAGCCGGGCGTCCGGTAATTCCAGGAGGACCGGGCACCCGGCACAGTCGGCAGCACTGCGGGATCGGTGTGCAGCCAAGCTTCGTTGCGCGAGTAGCGGAAAGCACCGAGCAGCTTCTGTTCGGCCGCAGTGGGATCCGGCAACAATCGCAACGCTTGATCCGCGTGCGTCGCGACCACAACTCGGTCGACCCGGTGCGCCGTGTCGGCGTCGTCGCGCACCTCGACGCCGCGCGCGGTCCGCCGCACCGCGCGAACCGGAGTGGACAAATGCACCGCGGTCAACTGCTTGGCCGCCCGCTCGACGTACTCCCGCGAACCGCCGACAACCGTCCGCCACGTCGGCGAATTCCGCACGCTGAGCATTCCGTGGTTGCGCAGGAATTCGAACAGGTACCGCGCCGGATACTGCATGGTGTCGGTGCGATCGGCGGACCACACGGTCGACACGAGCGGCAGCACGAAATGGTCCACGAAATACCGCGAATATCCGCCGATCGCCAGGAACGCGCCGAGCGGCACGTCGCCGGCTTCGGGGCGCGCCAGCAGTCGTGCGGCGTGCCGGTGGAACCGCTTCACTTCGGCCAGCATGAGCAGGTAGCGCGTGGACGCGGCATTGCTCCGTTGCGCGAACAACCCGCGCACGCCTTTCGCCCCGGCATACTGCAGACCGCAGCCGTCGCAGCGGATGCTCATCGACATCTCGGTCTCGCGGGTGCGGACGCCGAGTTCGCCGAACAGCCGCAGCAGCGTCGGGTAGGTGCGCTCGTTGTGGACGAGGAACCCGGAGTCGACGGCGACCGTCCCGCCGTGCGCACTCGGCACGTCGTGGGTGTGGGCGTGGCCGCCGAGCCGGTCGTCGGCCTCGAACAGCAGAACCTCGTAGCGGCGCTGCAGCAGGTACGCGGCGGTGAGGCCGGCGACCCCGCTGCCGATGACAGCGATGCGTTGTCCCGTGGTGTGGTGCACGGAAGGCATTCGGCGCGGCGGCCCGGCCGGATTGGTACCAATCCGCGCGAACCTCGGCTCCGAATCCCCCGCATGCCGAAATCCGCAGCCCATCGACTCGCCGACTTCGCCGAACGCGTCCTCGGCGGCCCGCTGCCGGTCGCCGTCCGCACCTGGGACGGGCGCCAGGCGGGGCCGGCCGGGCCGACCGTCGTCCTGAAAAACCGCCGCGCCCTGCGCTGGCTGCTGTACTCCCCTGGTGAACTGGGCCTGGCCCGCGCTTACGTCTCGGGCGACCTGGACGTCGAAGGCGATCTCACCGAGGGCTTCCGCCGCGCCTGGGCTTACCGGCCGCACCTGTCCGCACGGGACTTCGGCGAGGCGGTCCGCCTGGCCGCCCGGCTCGGGGTGTTCGGCCTGCCGCCGAAACCGCCCGCCGAGGAGGCCCGGCTGCGCGGGAAGCTGCACACCCTCGGCCGGGACCGCTCCGCGATCTCGCACCACTACGACCTGTCGAATGCCTTCTACCAGCTGCTGATGGACGATTCGATGGCGTACTCCTCGGGCTACTGGTCCGAAACCGCCGATCTCGCCCGCGCCCAGCACGACAAACTCGAGCTGATCTGCCGCAAACTCGGCCTGCGGCCGGGCATGCGCCTGCTCGACGTCGGCTGCGGCTGGGGTTCCCTGCTCGTGCACGCGGCGAAGCACCACGGCGTCGAAGCGGTCGGCGTCACCATCTCCGCCGAGCAGGTGCAGCACGTCAAAACGCGGCTGGCGCAGCACGATCTGGACGACCGCGTCGAGGTGCGGCGGCAGGACTACCGGGAGCTGGCCGGGGAGTCCTTCGACGCCGTAGCGTCCGTCGAGATGGGCGAACACGTCGGCGAAAAGAACTACCCGACCTACGCCAGCACGCTGTACCGGATGCTCAAGCCGACCGGACGCCTGCTGCTGCAGCAAATGTCGCGCGGAGCGGTCGCACCCGGCGGCGGCGCGTTCATCGAGCGCTACATCGCCCCCGACATGACCATGCGCCCGCTCAGCCGCACGCTCGGCCACCTCGAAACCGCCGGCTTCGAAATCCGCGACGTGCACGCGTTGCGCGAGCACTACGTCCCGACCGTGCGAGCGTGGGCAGACACCCTGGAGCGGCACTGGGACGAGGCTGTCGCGCTGATCGGCGAGGCAGGCGCCCGGGTCTGGCGGCTGTACCTGGTCGGCGGCGCGCTCGCCTTCGAGGAGAACCGCATGGGCGTGGACCAGATCCTCGCGGTGCGCCCGGACGCGACCGGCCGCTCCGCCCTGCCGTGGACGAGGGAGTGGGCATGATCGCGCTGCTCGCCCTCACCGGCGGAGTCACCCTGGTCGCGGTCACCGTGACCTTCGGCATCGCGCGTCTGCGCCGCCGCTACGACACCATCGACACGTTCTGGGGCTTAGGTTTCGCCCTCGTCGCCGTGGTCTCGTTCCCGTTCGGCACCGGCCCGCTCGCCCTGCGCCTGACGACGGCCGCGCTCACCGTCGTCTGGGGCGTCCGGCTGGCCGTCCACCTGCACCTGCGCAACCGAGGCAAGCCGGAAGACCCGCGCTACCAGCAGATCGCCGAACGCGCCGGGCCCAACCCCGGCGTCCGGATCTTCGTGCGGACCTACCTGATGCAGGCCGCGGTCCTGTGGTTCGTCTCGCTGCCCGTGCAATTCGCCATGTCCGGCACGGGTTTCGGCGTGACTGCCTGGCTGGGCGTGGCGGTCTGGCTGGTCGGCTTCGCTTTCGAAACCGTCGGCGACGAGCAACTCCGCCGCTTCCGCGCGAACCCGGCCAACCGCGGCGAAGTCCTCGACACCGGCCTCTGGCGCTACACCCGGCACCCGAACTACTTCGGCGACGCCTGCGTCTGGTGGGGCCTCTACCTGCTTGCCTGCTCGACGTGGCCCGGCGCGGCGACAATCCTTTCCCCGGTCGCGATGACCTTCACCCTCGCCCGCGGCACCGGCAAGCCCATGCTGGAAAAAGGCATGCGGCAGACTCGCCCCGGCTACGCCGACTACATCGCCCGCACCAGCGGGTTTGTCCCGCTTCCGCCGAAAAAATTCACTCCCCGGTGAGACCGCGCAGCAACACGAGACGCCGCTAGGTCCCCACCGTCACGAGCCAGTCGCCCGCGAACCCCACCGGATCGTCCAAAGACCGCTCGGAGCACGTCCACTCCACGGTCGCGCGCAGCAGTTCGAGGCTCATTCCCCGGTGAGACCGTCGGTCAGCTCGCGCAGCAGGTCAAGATGCCCGAGATGGCGCGCGGTCTCCTCGATCATGTGCGTGACGACCCAACGCACCGTGAGCGGTTTGTCCCCCTTGAACAGCACTGTGTCGTCGAACCCTCGCGCCGCCACGACCGCGCGGCACTTCTCAGTCTCCGCCTCGTAGTCGGCGATCAGCTGGGTCATCGGCAGTTCCAGCGCGAGCCGGAACTCAGCGTCCCGGTCGATCTCGAGCCGGTCCGCCCACTCGTCCGGCTGCCCGTCGAGCACGACGCGGAACCAGTAGTTCTCCACGAGCGTGAGATGGCACAACAGCCCGGCGATCGTGGTCAGCTCGCTGGGCACGTGCGTCCGGCGGGCTTGCTCGTCGGTGAGGCCGGAGCATTTCCACACCACGCTGGCGCGCAGGAAGTCGAGGAAGCCGGTGAGCTGGGTGCGCTCGTCCCCCGCCATCGGCGGGTCGGGACGTTCAGGAGCATCGGTCACAGTTCGCAGTCTGCCGCACCCGGCCACCCGTTTTCGCGATTTAACTTGCGCGCAATGTAATTGCGCACTACCTTCATGGGAGCAGCACCCCCAACCGTTTCGAAGGAGACAGCGATGCCCAGCCGCGACGCGACCACCCACTGGACCGGCGGACTGCAGAAAGGCAAGGGCGAGGTCACGTTCGACTCGTCGAACCTCGGCACCTACGAGGTGTCCTTCCCGACCCGCGCGGGCGACCCGGACGGTCAGACCAGCCCCGAGGAACTCATCGCCGCGGCCCACTCGAGCTGCCTGGCGATGAACCTCTCCGGCGTGCTGGAGTCCCAGAAACTGGAAGCCGAGTACATCGACGTCTCCGCCGAAGTGACCCTCGGCCCGGCCGACGGCGGCGGTTTCGAAATCAGCGGCATCGCCATCACCCTGCGCGCGAAACTGGACGGCGTCACCGCGGACCAGTTCGCCGAGCTGGCCAAGACCGCCGAACAGACCTGCCCGGTCTCCAAGGCCCTCTCCGGCACCACCATCACCCTGGACGCTGCACTGGCCTGACCGTAGTTCGCGAGGGGAACCCTGACGGAATCCGATTCCTCCAGGGTTCCCCTCACGACGTTCCCCCGCACGACTCGCGGCACCCGGTTTTGTCGGTGGCCGCTTCTACGATGCGGATCATGAAAAAGCATGTCGACGAAGACCTGCACGACGCGGAGTTCCGCGAATGCGACCTGACCGGCGCGCGCCTGATCGGCGTGGTCATGCAGGACGCCGTGATCGACGGACTCGTCTCCAACCTCGTGGTGAACGGCGTCGAAGTCAGCGGCTACGTCGAAGCAGAACTGGACCGCCGCCACCCAGTGCGAGCACTGATCCGCTCCGACGACCTTGACGACCTGCGCGAAGCAGCGCGCCAACTCCGCGCCGACTGGACCACGACGATCGAGCGCATCCGCCGCACTCCCGGCATCGAACACCGCAGCGTGAACGACGAATGGTCGGCCGCACAAACGATGCGCCACCTGGTCTTCGTCCACGACTCCTGGTTCCGCCGCTGCTGCCGAGGCTCGACGGCACTCTTCACCCCCATGGGCATCGGCCCGGCCGTCGAGCCCTACCGCGAAGCACACGGCCTGAACCTCTCGGCAACTCCGTCCCTGGACGAAATCGCGACCGTGCGCGACGCACAAACCGCCGAACTAGAGACCTGGCTGAACGAGATCACCGCCGCCGAACTGGCAGCCCCCGCTCCAGTACCCGACGACGACGTCTGGCCGCCCTACGCAAGAGGCCGCACAGTACGCCAATGCCTACGCACAGTGCTCAACGAAACCTTCGAACACCACGGCTTCTGCACCCGAGACCTAGACCTCATCGACCAAGCCAACTAAAAACCCAAAACAAACCGCAGCCAGCACACCCAACCCATCAAGGCAGCCACACCTCCCCCACCCCCGATACGAAGCCCAAAACACGGCGCGGGGGTGCTTGTCAAGGCATCTTTCCCGCCTTGACAAGCA
>NZ_JARACH010000090.1:0-29449 GCF_029087445.1 Amycolatopsis sp. La24 | reverse complement strand
CGGGTTGGCCGGGTGGGGGCTTGGGGCAAGGTCGGCAGGACCGAGACGGGGTGGCTCGAGGGCTGGGCTCGGCGGGAGCGGCGCAGCAGGAGCTCGGGGCCAGGCTCGGCAGAACCCGGCCAGCAAGAGCACGACGGCCGAACTCGGCAGGGCTAGGGGGTCCGGCGGGAACCGGCACGGCATGCGCTCGGCACGGGCCCCGTCGCGCGAACGTCCGAGTGATTCGCGGCCGAGTACCGGACTCCCGCGAAGCGCACAGCGAACTCGCACCAGCCGCCGCGTCCCACGCTGCGCCGGTCTAGGTCTCCTCGGGCGAGTTGGGCAGGCGCGGCCTACCCGCCGAACCTTTAGGACATGCTTCGTTCCGGGCTCTCTTCGGCGACTCGGCAGCCGCGCGGTATACGGCCGTCCGCGTGTCCCCGGCAGGACTGGCTGCCAGGCGTCCCGAGGCTGGACAGCCTGGTCACGAGCCCGGCCACCGGGTCGTCTGGCTGTCGCCTGCCCCACCCATCGCCGGGTCGTCCGGCTCTCAGCAGCTCCACCCGCCGCCGGTCGGTTCGGCACCGTGCACGGGCGCTATCCGGACAGCTCCTTCTCCACCGGCGTGCGGAACTTCGGCACGACCCGGGCGTCTCCCAGCCAGGCGCTCAGCCGGGCTGCCTCGGCGTCCACCGCGGCGGTCTTCTCGGTTCCGATGTCCTCCAGCAGGCGCACCGCGACTTCTCCCGACGGGCGGTGGCACCAGGCTCCGACGATGCGGCCGTCGCTCCAGACCGTCGGGCCGATGTTGCCGCTGCGGTCGAACAGGGCGGGGCGGTGCGGGCCGACGTACCAGTCTCGGGACTGCCAGCCCATCGCGGTCGGGTCCAGCGCCGGGAGCAGGGCGATCCACGGGTCGGGAGCGGCGACCGGGGCCAGGTCGTCGGGCAGGGCGATCGCTGGTTCGCCGTCCAGGTCGACCTCGGCGGGGGCGACGGCGGTCAGGGCCTTTTTCGTCTGACCTGCCGTCCAGCCGGTCCACCAGCGGAGGTCGGCGACCGGGGCGGGGCCGAACGCGTGCAGCCATCGCCGGGCCAGGGTGGCTCGGGCTTCGTCTTCGGAGAGGTCTGGCCAGTCGGGGGGCCCGCCGATGGTGCCCAAGCCAGAGCCATTTGGTTGTCCGGCGGTGCCGGGTTGGGAGCGGCCTGGCTCGCTGGTTTCAGAACCCGAGCCCGCGACGCCGGGAACGGAGTGGCGCGGATTGCCAGCAGCAGAGCTCGAGGGGCCCGGCGAGTCGGCGGGAACGAGGGCGGGGCTGCCGGACCCAGCACCGGTTTTGCCTCCACGGCCAGCGCCAGAACCAGCCGACCCCTCAGCGTTTGCCAGCCAATCCGTCAACGGGGACCAGTGGTACTGCGTGCTCTGCCAGCTCCCCCGCGGCCGCCCCCGCACGATGTGGCCTTCCGCAGCCAGCTGGAACAGCACCCGGCTGGTCACGTTGCCGATCGACTCGTACGGTTTTCCCTTCGCCATCAGCAGTTGCTGCCGCAGGCGCGGTTCGTCGTCCGCCAGTTGCTGGGCGGTCGCCGATCCCCTGGCGTGCAAGGCTTTTTCGACGCTCGCCATGACCTCGTCCAGCCATTCGCCGGGACACGCGACGTTCTCCGGATGGCCCAGGGTGCCCAGCTGCTTCTCGAGCAGACGGCGTTGCCGGGCGGCGACGTCGTACGAGCACGCGGCTTGCACCACACCGGCAGTGGCGACGTCGGTGACGAAAACGGTGCGCCGCATGCCGAGGATGCGCAGCAGGGTGCGCCGGGAGTACAGCGCATCCTCGACGTCGGCGATCGAGACGTCGCGCACGCGCGACCAGGCGGACAGGTACACCGAAGCGGGATCGGTGGCGTGCAGCGCGACGACTCCGTCGACTGCTTCCTCGACGGTCGTCGCCCGTGCCGCGAGGTGGTGGCGTGCGCCGAGGCGGGCCCGGCGTTGGGCGAGGGTCATCTTCACGGCTCGATTCCTACCAGCTAGGTCCGACAAAAAACCCATCCGTGCTGGTCAGGAGGATGCGAGCAGGGCACCGCGCGCGTGGTGCCGGAACCAGGCCTGGGCGGGGTCGGCGGCGGTCCGGGGGTGCCAGGCCAAGCCCAGTTCGACGGACGGCAGGTCGAGCGGGATGGCGAACGTCAGCAGGCCCAGGGCGGCCGGCAAGGGGTCCAGCCAGCCTGCGATGCCGATGGTCAGCAGGTCGCTTTCGCTCGCCAGGATCAGGGCGCTCGGGTGGCCGGGACCGACCGCGGCGACCCGCGCGGACGGAATTCCCGCTGATCCGGACGGCCGGATCGCGTTCGTGTCCGGGGCGGCTTCGACCGAGGTGGAGGTCATCGATCTCGAGACCCGCACCCTGGTGACCACATTGGACACTGAAGCGGCCGGGGCGGCAGGCGGTCACGGGCTGGCGTACGTGCCCGTCAGCTGACGGATCTCGGCGCGCGGTGTGCCGCCCTGGCAGACCGCGCGCCAGCCGTCAGGCCGGTTGTTCTTCTTCGGCGGACGAGTCCGCCGCGGGAGCGGAAGACCCCCGGCTGAACATCCGCGTCGCCGAAAGCCGGGCGACCCCGTCGGGATCCCCGAGGTCGTCGAGGGAATTCCGGATCGTCGCGTCCACCGACAGGTACTTCCGCCCGGCCCGCAGGTCCGCGTCGTTGCGCAGCCGCACGATCAGCGGGAATTCCGCCAGCGCGCCCGCGTCGAACAGACCCGTCGTGTAGATCAGCTGCACGCCCAGCGCTTCCGCGACGGCCCGCTGCAGTTCCAGCAGGTATCCGGCGGACGCACGGCCGATCGGGTTGTCCAGGAACAGCACCCCCGAATGCCGGTTCCGCGCCTTGCCCCGGTTGTTGGCGCGCAACGCGGCCAGCGTGCAGTACAGGATGATCGCCGCGGTCAGCTGCTGGCCGCCGGAGAACACGTCGCGGATTTCCGACACCCGCTGGCGTTCGGTGCGCAGCACGGAGTCCGGCTTGAGCATGTCGACCCGGTACCCCTTGGGTGCGGCGACGTGCACCCCGCGCAGCACCAGCGACAGCCCGTCGCGCTTCACGTCGCGGCCGTCGGCGGTCTTGCCCGCGGCCGCCTCGTCGACGACCTCGCCCAGTTTTTCCGCCAGCACATGGTCTTCCAGCTCGGTGAACCGGATCCGCAGGAATTCCTGGCCGGACCAGTCGCCGAGCCCGTCCGGCAGCCGCGACACCCGCTGCGCCGACCGCAGCGTGCGCAACGCGCCTTCGACCATGCCCTGCAGCCGCGTGATGATGCCGCCGCGGTGCCGGTCGATCTGCGCGAGGTCGTCGGTGAGGGTCCGCAGCCGGGGCCGCAGCGCCTCGCTCCATTCCGCCGCGTGCGCGGGAAGCTGGTCCCGCTTCACGGAAATCACCTGCTGCCGCACCGGAGTGCTGAGCTTTTCGAACCGCTTCTCGGTCGCGTACTGCGCCAGCTGGTCCGCCGCCGCGCGCACCCGCCGGTCGCCGGAATCGGCCGCCGACTGCGCGTCGTTCAGGACGGTGTTGAGCTGGTTGTACCGGGTCCGCGCGGACTCGACGTCGCCGTCGTAGGCGTCCGCGGGTTCCTCGGAACGCAAGTGCGCCAACGATTCCGACAGCAATCCGAAGCCGGACGCCGAAGCCTTGCCCGCGTCCAGCGTCGCTTCCGCCGCCGCTCGGCGCTCTTGCAGCTCTTCCCATTTCCGGGCCGCAGCAGACACTTCCAGCGAAGCCGCGTCGATCAGCTCGAGCCCGTGCTCGATGTCGCGCGGCCGCTCGGCCGGAGACGCGACGCCGGTCTGCAACGGCAGCACGTCGAGCTCTGCCCGCCGCGTCGACACCTGGCCGATCGCCTCGGTGCGTTCCTCCTCCAGCGCGTCGACGACCCGCCGTGCCCGCGCCAACGCCGCCGCCCGGGTGGAAGCGTCCGAACCGTCCGGCGTCTCCAGCAATGCCCCCGCGCGCACCCGGACCTCTTCGTCCAGCGCTTCCAAGGCCGACGACGCCGCTGCTTCAGCGGATTCCGCCTGCTCCAGCTCGGCCCGGAGATCGCTGCCGACCTCGACCTTCGCGTACGACTCGGAAGCCGACACGAAGGTGCGCCGCAACGCGTCCACCGGTTCCGAAGGCGCTTCAACGTCCTCCGGCAGCTCGGCCGCGCCAGGCACCTCAGCCAGCTCGGACCGTGCCGTCGTGACCGTGCGACGGTGTCCGTCAGCGGTCCGCTGCTCCTCCGCCGCCTGCTCGCGCAACCGCGCCGCCCGGGCCGACGCCTCAGCTGCCGACGTCTCCGCGCGTTCCGCGATTTCCGTTGCCCGCTCGACTTCTTCGGTCCACTCCGCGACGCGTGCGGCCCGAGTGGACAGCTCGCCGAGCCGACGTGCCTTCTCCTCGGCTTCCGCTGCCGCGGTCCGCAACGCGGGAACTCGCTCCCGCAAGGCAGTGATTTTTTCGCTCAACCGGGCGAATTCCGCCTCCGCTTGCGCGAGCGCGGTCTGCGCGGTCTCCCGGGCGACGCGAGCGCTTTCAGCCTGCTCAGCAAGCGTCCCGATCGCCCCGGCCGGATAGTCCTCGCGCCAGGTGGTCAGCTTCCACGTCAACGCGCCATCAGCCGCCAGCGACTCCGACAGCTGCTCCAGCCGACGCTGCCGTTCGGCGTGCCGCTGCGCCACGGCTTCCCGCTCGGTGTCCGCGGCTTCCTCGTCGTACATCGCCGGGTTCGGCGGCACGAGGAACTCGACACCCGCGGCAGCCGGACCGTCCTTTTGGAACGCGTCCGTGGTCCCGACCGCGATCACCGCGCTCGGCAGCAGCCGCGAGGCCGCCAGCACTTCCCGAGCCCGCTTCACCTGCGCCGCGTCGTTCAGCAGCACGCCGGCAACGAGCTGCGGCATCTGCTCCAGCACTTCGTCGCGCCGCACCGAGTCCAGTTTGGACAGATAACGCCAGCCCGACCACGCGGTGATTCCCGCCTGCTCCAACGCATCCAGCGCAGCCTGGACATCCTCCGGCGGCGGCAGCAGCCCGCCCGACCCGAGCGCGGCCAGCGCCCGTTCGTCGGCCGACTCTTCCATCCGCAGCGCGGTCTGTTCCTTCTCCACCGCCGCACTCGCGTCGCGCAACCGCTGCAGCAGCACCGGAAGATCGCTCTCCAGCTTGACGTCGTCCGCGCCGAGCAGCTCCATCAACCGCGGTTCCGCGGCCAGCGCGTCGGTCCGCCGGTGCGCGCGTTCGAGGTCTTCGGCCGCCCGCACGAGACGGTCCTGAGTGGACCCGGCGAGCTGATGCGCCTCGTTCACCGAACGCTGCGCCGCTTGCAGATCCTCGCCGACGCGGTCGAGTTCCTGTTCCCGGCGAACGGATTCCGCCGCCGCGGCCTCGGCTTCCGCCCGCGCGGACCGCGCGGCTTCGGCGACATCCGCCCCGGACGGCAACAGTCCACTTCGGACCGATTCGGAAATTTCCTCGCGCAGCTCAGCAATCCGTGACGACAGTCCACGCGCCTCAGCCCGGCGCCCGGCAGCCAGGTTCGCCGCCTCGTCCCGCTCGACCTGCGCCTTCTCCGCTTCGGCACGCAACGCGTCCGCGTGCGCCTCGGCTTTGTCCGCCTGCCGCTGCGCGTCACGAGCCAGCGAAAGCAAACCGCGCCCCAACGCGACCGCCGCCGCATCCCGGGCGGCCAACGCGGGCTTCGCCTTCTCCTCGCGGTTTCCGACCAGCTCACGCAGGTCTTTCGCCTTGCGCGCAGCGTTCAACCGGTTCAGCACGGTCGCGGTTTCACGCCACGCTTCCGCCTGCGTCTTCGCCTCGGCCAGCTCGCCGTCGACGCGCTCGCGTTCGATCTGCGCTTCTTCCAACCGCAGCACCGCGACCAGCCGCCGCAGCTCGGTCACGCCCGCGGTCAGCCGCCGATGGTCGCCCTCGGCGAGCTTTTCCGCACTGCGCACTTCCTCGACGTGTTCTTCCAGCCCCGACAGCCGCGCGTTCTCCAGCTCGTTGCGCGCGTGGATCCGCCCGGCCAGCTCTCCGAGATCCTCGCGCGCCGATTCGGCGATCCGCCGCGAAGCCGCGGCCACGCCTTCCTCCTCGGCCAGCGGACCGAGCAGTTCCAGCGCACCCTCGACGAATTCCTTCTCCGCCATCAGATCGCCGCGCTGCGCGAGGTTGTTCGCGTACGTCGACACGACCTCGGCGAGGTCCTTCGGCTCGTCCTCGGACAGCACCGCGCGCAGCAGGAACTCCACGAACGCCTCGTCGGTGGAGAACTGGAACGCGTCGGCCGCCTCGCCCTCGCCCGCGTTCATCGCGCGCTGGTAGCGGAACAGCTCGGTGTCGAGGCCGAGCTGGTCGAGCCGCCCGGTCCACTCGTGGTGCCGGCGCGTCCAGAACAGCTCCAGCTCCGGTTCGGCCATCGCCGCGCCCGCGATCCGGTCGTGGAACCCGGACATCGTCAGCAGGCGGCCGTCCTCGGTCAGCGGCAGCGAATCGAGCGCGACGTCGGCGGTCGGGCGGAAGCAGTACCAGGAGTCGACGAGGTTTTCCGAGTCCGCCGACGTCACGTGCCCGCGCCACTCCGACACCTTGCCGGTGATCACCCGCTGGCCGGTCTCGACGTGCAGCCACTCCAGCACCACGTGCGCGACGTCCTTGGCCGTCACGAACTTCTCCAGCACCTTCGTGCTCGTGGTGCCGACGACCTGGCGCCGCCCGGGCAGCATCACCGAGAAGATCAGCTTGATCAGCACGGACTTGCCGCCGCCGTTCTCCAGGAACAGCACGCTCGCCGGCGACGGGCGGCGCACCGGCCCGCCGGCGTGGATGCCCGCGGAGAACAGCGCGTCCTGCTTCGGCGCGGTGATCGTGGCCCCGACGCCGCTGAAGTCCAGCACCACGTCCTGGTACCGGGCGCCCGCCGGGCCCACCGAATGCAGGCGGACCCGCGAAAGCTCGTACATTCCCGTCCCCTCTACCGCGCCTGCTGGTCCGTGAAGGGCCCCTTCACGGACACTGATTCCCATGCCGGGGGCTCAAGCCGAGCGGCCTCACCCGATTGATGCCCGCAGGACCGCTTCCGCGAGTCCGTGAGGGGAACCCTGAGGGAATCTGATTCCCTGAGGGTTCCCCTCACGGCCGGCACATCGTCCCGCCGCCCGCGCCGCTTCAAGGCCCCGGCCCTCATTGCAGCGTGTCCGAGGCCGTCGCGCGCAGCGTTCCCCCGGCCCCGGCGACCGCGACGACGTCGAGCGCGAGCAGGTCGTCGAACGCGGCGTCCGCCGCCAGCTCCCGCACCTGGATCTGGTACCGCGGCGTCGTGCGGTAGGTGCCGCCCTGCTCGTCGCTCACCTGCACCAGAAAGCCTTGATCGGCAAGGAATCGCAGCGCCCGCGACACCATGCCGCGCGTGGTGTCCGCCGCCATCCGGCCGTCCTTCGTCGCCGCTGCGGCCGGACGTCGAGCGTACGCGCGCCACGCCTGCTCCAGCTCCGGCGCGTCCGCGAGCGGGTCGTTGTTCGCCTCGGCCAGCTGCGCGCGCTCGTCGAGCACCCGCGCGGCTTCGCGGACCATCGCGTCGACCTGCTCGACGCTCACCCGGCCGATGTAGGTGTCGTTGGCCAGGTCGTCCGGCCGCGGGTAGCCGAGCGCGGCCGTCGCGAGGTGGATCAGGCCGTGCAGCACCTTTTCCGTCTCGCGCCGCTCGCGGATCTTGGCCTGCCGCGCGTAGCTGTCCATCTTGATCTCGAAGACGGACTCGTCGGTGGCCGCGAGCACGCATCCGGCCTGCTGCGTCACCTCCAGCACCATCAGCCCGAGCCCGGACGCGACCGCGTGGGTGAGCGCCTTGAACGCGTTGTCCTCGCCGTAGCGGCGCACCAGCTCGCCGTACACGACGTCGCGGGCGGGCAACTGCTTCGGGCGCATCCCGAACGCGACGAGGCGCGCGGCGGCCTCGGCGTCGACGCTCGTGTGCGTCACCGGCATCAGGCGACCTCCTCGGTCTCGTCATGGCCTGCCGCGAAGCGCCCCAATGTGGCGTTGGGTGCATCCCACGCACCGAATGCCGCATTGGGTGCATCTGACGCACCCAATGCCACATTGGGGCGGTCGGGTCGCCGCCGGAAAACGGGCATCAGGCGACCTCCTCGGTCTCGTCGTCAGCTCGTTCGACCTCCGCGGTGATCAGCAGCAGATCGGCCCCGCCGAACTCCGGGTCGTCGAGCAGGGTGCCGTCGTCGACGGCGAGCAGCACCTGGCGTTCCCCCTGCCGGCGCGCCGCGCCGACCTCGGGACTGTAGGCGTGCAGCGCACGCAGCGCGACCAGGGACGCCAGGTTCGGCTGCCCGGAGCGGCGCGCGTCCTCCAGCAGCCCGGACAGCCGGCGCGGCACGTCGGGCAGGTCGAGCAGTTCGTCGGCGAGCCGCCACACGTCGTCGCCGAACCGGTCGGTCACCTCGGCGGGCACCAGCTCCGGCTCCGGCACCTCGCCGACCAGCTGGTCGCGTTCCGGGGCGGGCCGCAGCAGCAGGGACACCAGCGAGGACAGCGACGGCACGACCGGCGTCGTGATCCCGGCGACGGCGTGGAAGAAGTGCTCGGCGGGCGCGGTGGCGTCGGCGAGCGGCAGCCCGAGCGTCGGCATCAGGAGCTGGCCGAACAGGTCGATCGTGGCCCGCTGCGGCGGTCCGGAGAACTGCTGGCGGTCCTGTTCGGCGCGGAAGACCGCGCCCGCGTCGGCGAGCCGCGACTGGAGGCGGGTGTGCCGCCGGATGCAGTCAGCGACGATGTCGACCAGTTCGGCGGCGCGGCGCTTGTGGTCGGCGTCCTCGGACTCGTCGCGCGCGGTGGTGATGTTCTTCAGGATCGCGTTCTCCGCGCGGAACCGGGACTCGATGTGCCCGAGCGCCGATTCGATCAGCTCCGGCACCTCGCTCTCCCAGTCGACCGCGCGCACGTCGCGGCGGGTCGCGTCGAGCTTCGCGCGCAGCGTCTCGCCGTACTGCACGGTGCGGTAGCGCGCCTGCTCGGCGGCGAGCTTCGCGTCGGCGAGGCGGCCGCGGTTGATCAGGTTCTCCAGCTTCACCTCGGCCGCGATCTGCGCCGACTCGACGTCCGTGTCCAGCGCGCCGACCAGCACGTTGATCGCCTCGTCGGTGGCGCGCAGGTACACCTCGCCGTCGGGGGCGGCCAGCTCGACCAGCAGCTTGAAGTCGAACTGGCGGCGCTGGTAGCCGCCGGGGCCGAGCGAGCCGTACACGCGCCGGAAGCCGCGATCGGTGGTGCCGACGTTGATCAGGTTGTCCAGCACCCACTTCGCCACGCGCACGTGCTCTTCCGGCATCCGCGAGGGCGCCTGCAGCGAGATGAACGGCAGCAGCCGGTCGATCACCTGGTCGTGGCCCGCGCCGGTGTCGAAGTCCATCGCGATGGTGACCTGGTCGATCGTGTGCAGCGCGATCTCGGCCATCTGGTACACCGTGGCGTCGGCCCAGTCGAGCTTCGCCTTGCGCGCGTCGAGGTCGTGCAACGGCGCGGTGCAGGCGAGCGCCTTCAGCCGACGGGTCAGCCCCTCGTCGGCGAGCCCAGCGGCGCCCATCTCGTCGTATCGCACAGCAGGTCAGGCTAGTCGGCCCGGCCGGGAGCCCGCACACGCGGACGGCTAGCGTGGCGGGCATGCGGGAGATGACCAGGGCGGAGTGGTGGAAGTTCGCGAGCGAGGGCACGCGGACCGGGATGCTGGGGATCGTGCGGGCCAACGGGGCCCCGGTCGTCACGCCGGTGTGGTTCTTGCTGAACGAGGGACCGAACGGCGACGAGCTGATCTTCACCACCGGCACGGACACGCTCAAGGGCAAGGCCCTGCGCCGCGACGCGCGGCTCTCGCTCGCGGTGGACGACCAGCGGCCGCCGTTCTCGTACGTCCAGTTCACCGCCGAGGCGGAACTGCACCACGACTACGACGAAATGCTGGAGTGGGCCACCCGGCTCGGCGCGCGGTACATGGGCGAGGAGAACGGCCCGGCCTACGGCAAGCGCAACGCCGTCCCCGAAGAATCCCTCGTCCGGGCGAGGATCACGAAGGTGATCGCGCGGGCGGACATCGCCGGCTTCTGACCTACGCGTTCTTTCTGCTCGCGCTCCGCGGCCACGGCTGCGGAGCGTAATGCCGCGATCGCACTATTGACACCGCACCTGCCGAGGGTGTGTGATCTGTCCCGATAAATAGGAAACTTTCCTAACGAAGACCGTGCAGTTCCCCGCCGCCGCCCCGATCCCCCTCAAGCAGGAGGCCCCCGTGGCACGACGCTCGACGTTGAGCGCGCTGTTCGCCGGTACCGCGGCGACCGCGCTCGGCTGCGCACTGCTGACCCCCGTGACCGCCACCGCGGCGACCGGGGATTACGAGTCCGAGGACGCGACGCTCTCCCAGGCCAAAATCGCCACGAACCACTCCGGCTACTCCGGCAAGGGATTCGTGGATTTCGAAAACGTCGTCGGCAGCTACGCCGACTACTCGGTCAACGCGGCACAGGCCGGCACGCACACGCTGACTTTCCGCTATGCCAACGGAACCGCCGACGACCGGCCGATGAAGCTCGTGGTCGACGGCGGCGACAAGGGCACGGTTTCCTTCCCCGGCACGGGTTCCTGGACGACGTGGAAGACCGTCACTGCGACCGTCCAGCTCACCGCGGGCGTCAACCACGTCCGCACCGTTTCGGCGTCCGCGAACGGCGGGCCCAACACCGACAAGATCACCGACAGCTTCAGCGCCCCGGTCGACACCGAGCCGCCGACGCCGCCGAAGAACTTCCAGGCGTCGAACATCCGGCCCACCGCGGCCGATTTCCGCTGGGACGCGGCGACGGACAACGTCGGCGTCACGCGGTACGAGATCAACCGCGGCGGCAACACGCTGAAGGTCGTGGACGGCAAGACCACCTCGGCGACCGTCGACCAGCTGACGCCGAACACGTCGTACGACATCTCGGTGATCGCCTACGACGCGGCGGGCAACCCGTCCCAGCCGAGCAACGTCGTCGGCGTGAAAACCCCGCCCAGCGACGACAAAACCCCGCCGAGCGTGCCCGGTTCGCTCAAGGTCACAGGCAGCACCTCGGACAGCATTTCGTTGTCCTGGAAGGCTTCCACCGACGACAGCGGCTCGATCGCGGGCTACGACGTGTACCAGGGCGGCACCGTCGTCTCGACCACGTCGCAGACTTCGGCGACGGTCACCGACCTCAAGCCGAACACGTCCTACACGTTCACGGTGAAAGCCCGTGACCCCAACGGAAACGCCTCCGCGGCAAGCAACGCGGTCACCGCGAAGACGACCAGCAGCAGCGGCGCGGGCGGCGGAATCCCGTCGTACGACAAGGACATCGCGAAGGTCGACCTCGGCTGGGCGGTCGGTTTCCTGCCGAACGGCAACGCCTTGGTGACCGAACGGGACCGGTTCGAGCTGCTGCAGATCACCCCGGACGGCAAGAAGACGACGCTCGGCAAGATCCCCGGCGTGGTCACCACGAACGGCGAGGGCGGCCTGCTCGGGCTGGCGATTTCGCCGCAGTGGAACACCGATCACGCGGTGTACCTGTACCACACGTCGTCCAGCGACAACCGGATCGTGAAGGTCACCTACGACGGCACCACGCTGTCGAAGACCACCACGCCGGTGCTGACCGGGATGTCGAAGAACCAGTACCACAACGGCGGCCGGATCGCGTTCGGTCCGGACGGCAAGCTGTACGCCACCGTCGGCGACGCGAAGGTCAAGGCCAACGCGCAGAACAAGAGCTCGCTCAACGGCAAGATCCTCCGGCTCAACCCGGACGGTTCCGCGCCGAGCGACAACCCGTTCTACGCCACCGGCGGCAACGCGCGGTACGTCTGGAGCTACGGGCACCGCAACCCGCAGGGCCTCGCCTGGGATTCGCAGGGGCGGCTGTGGTCGTCGGAGTTCGGCGAGAGCAGCCAGGACGAGCTGAACCTGATCCAGAAGGGCGGCAACTACGGCTGGTCGGCGTGCGAGGGCACGATCGGCGACTGCAAGGGGACGATCGCGCCGAAGAAGACGTGGCCGACCTCGCAGGCCGGGCCGTCGGGCATCGAGATCGTGAACGACTGGATCTACATCGCGGCGGTGACCGGCAAGCAGTTGTTCGCGACGCAGATCAAGGGCGACAGCATCGGCACCGTGTCGGCGGTGTTCTCCGGCCGCTGGGGCCGGCTGCGCTCGGTGACCAAGACGCCGGACGGGCGCCTCTGGGTGACCTCGACGAACAACGACAAGCTCGGCGGCACGCCGGACACCATCGACAACGTGGTGGTGCAGCTGAAGTTCCCCGGCGCGGCGTTCGCCGGATAAAGCCGCGGCAGGGGTGACCGGAGCGGCGCCGGTCACCCCTGCCGCACCTTATTCTTTCACCAGTTCGTAGCAGCGGATCCGCGCCTTCGCGTCGAAGACCGGCACCGTGACCATGATTTCGTCCGCGCCGGTCTGCTTCGCCAGCTCCGCGAGCCGCGCCTGGACCTGCTCCCGCTCGCCGTACGCCTGAGCCGCGCGGAAGTGTTCGAGCTGCGGAACCATCTCCGGCGCGAACTCGTACCCGGCGGCCTCGTCCGGCGTGAGCATCGGCTGATCTCCCCCACCACCGGTGAGCAGATGGGACTTGAGGACGTTCATCGGCCCGGAGAGGTATTCGGCTTCGGCCTCGGTGTCCGCGCAGATCGTCTCGACGCACAACAGCACGTACGGCTCGGAGCGCCACTTCGACGGCCTGAACTTCTCCCGGTACCGCTCCAGTGAGGGAGCCGTGTTGTCCGGCCGGATGTGATGCGCGAACGCGATCGGCAACCCGCGCTCGGCCGCCACCTCCGCGCCCGCCGGACTGGAACTGAGCAGCCACGGCTCCGGCACGGTCACCCCGCCGGGGAGGACCTTGTCGCTGCCGAGGTGCTTCAGGAGCTCGTCGACGTCAGCGTGATAGTCGGCTTCCCCGGCCGGCTCGGCTCCGCGGCGCAGCGCCCGGATGATGTCCGGATCGAGCGCACCGGGCCCCCGTCCCACCCCGAGATCGACCCGGCCGCCGTTGAGCGCGGACAGCGTGCCGAACTGCTCAGCCAACGCGAACGGCGCGTGATTGGGCGCGAGAACGCCGCCAGACCCGACCCGGACCCGGGACGTCACCGCGCCCGCGTGCGCCGCGAGCACCTGCGGGGAGGCACTGGCGATGGCCGGGGAACCGTGATGCTCGGCAAACCAGAGCCTGCGGTAGCCGAGCTCGTCGACCCGGCGCGCGACAGCGGAGAGCGGTTCGAGCGCCGCGGTGGCCGACTGCCCGGCCTCGACCAGCGCGAGTTCAAGTGCGGAGAGCGGCAGATCGATCATGCCCCCTACGGTAGCGAAGACGGTGGTGTGGCGGGGGTGATTTGTCCACTGTGGACGAAGTCTTGACGACCGGGGCGGGTCTCTCGGCGGGGCGGGCCTGGCGGCGGAGCGGGCTCGGCGGCGAAGAGGGCTCGGCGGTGGGGCGGGACGGGCAGGTGCCGCGGAAAACGCAGGGTGGGGTGGGGCGTGGTGCGGAAGGCGCAGCGGGAGGTTCGCGGGCCAAGGGATGATGCCGGGCTCGGCCAGCGCGGCGAGGTTCTTCGGCATGCGCACCCTCGTGAGCGTTTTTGCCGGTTAGAACCGGCATGAACACTCACGAGACTCCCGCCAACGATCGGGCAGGCTCCGGGCGACCGCGGCTGGTCTTTCGAGGCGGCTTCTTATCCCGCGGATCTTGGCGGGCCGACCCTCGCCAGCAAGCCGCCTCGGCTGGTGGCTCCGCAACTGGGCTGCTCCGCCCTCGCAAGCCACCGCGAACGGACCAGGCAGGCCGCCAGACCACGCGACCGGGCGAAGCGGGTGCCCGCCTGAGAAAGCCGCAACCGGGCCAGACATGCCACTGCGAAGGGATGAAGCAGACCTTGCCCCTCCCCGCACAGGCCAGCGACCGCGCGAAGCAGGCTTCCACCTCAGAAAGCCGCAACCGGGCCAGGCAAGTCACTTCAAAGGTATGAAGCAGGCCCCTCCCTTACCCCAGCGACGCGCGAAGCGGGCTTCCCGCCCGAGAAGCCACAAACCGGGCCACGCAGGCCACTCCCCCAAACCACCACGGCGGGGCTAGGCCGTCCCGAACCAGAACCCCGCCGTCAAGCGCGTCAGGCTTCTTCTTCCAGCATTTCCGGGGTCACCGCCGATTCGGTGTCCGGGATGCTCAGTTCCTTCGCCCGCTTGTCCGCCATCGCCAGCAGCCGGCGGATCCGTCCGGCCACGGCATCTTTCGTCATCTGCGGGTCGGAGAGCTGGCCCAGTTCCTCGAGCGACGCCTGGCGGTTCGACAGGCGCAGACGTCCGGCGGCGAGCAGGTGGTCGGGAGCGGTGTCGCCGAGGATCTCCAAGGCGCGTTCCACCCGGGCGGCCGCGGCCACGGCGGCGCGGGCCGAGCGGCGCAGGTTCGCGTCGTCGAAGTTCGCGAGGCGGTTGGCGGTCGCTCGCACTTCCCGGCGCATCCGGCGTTCTTCCCACTGCAGCACGCTCGTGTGCGCGCCCAGACGGGTCAGCAGGGCGCCGATGGCGTCGCCGTCTCGGACCACGACGCGGTCCGCGCCCCGCACTTCACGGGACTTCGCTTGGATGCCCATCCGCCGCGCCGCGCCGACCAGGGCCAAGGCCGCTTCCGGGCCGGGGCAGGTCACTTCCAGGGAAGACGAGCGGCCCGGTTCAGTCAGCGAACCGTGGGCCAGGAAGGCGCCGCGCCAGGCTGCTTCGGCGTCGGCCACTCCGCCGGACACCACGGCGGCGGGCAGGCCTCGCACGGGGCGGCCGCGCTGGTCGATCAAACCCGTCTGGCGCGCCAGGCCCTCGCCGTCCTTCACCACGCGCACGACGTAGCGCGTCCCCTTGCGCAGGCCGCCGCTCGCGGTGATCACGTGCACGTCCGAATGATGTCCGTACAGCTCGTGGATCTCCTTGCGCAGCCGCCGCGCGACCGAACCCGTGTCCAGCTCCGCTTCGACCACCACCCGGCCGGCCACGATGTGCAGCCCGCCCGCGAAGCGAAGCAGCGACGCGACCTCCGCCCGGCGCGGCCCGATCTTCGTGATCTCGAGCCGGCTCAGTTCGTCTTTCACCGCGGCGGTCATCGCCATGTACTGCCCCTCCTGCCTTTCGCTGCGCGCCCGCCGTCACCCACAGTGCTCCCCGCCGAGGCCGAGTGCCTCTCGCATGCACTGGGCGAGCGCACCAGGATCATGCCGTCCCGCCACGACCGGGTCGGCCACCGCCCCCAGGCAGGCCCTCGCCCCGAGGCGTTCGGCCGCCCGGCGCAGGCTTGCCGGGTCAGGGACGGAATCACGGTCCGCGACGACGGCGTCGACCCGCAGCGCGGGCGCGTGCTCGAAGAGTACGTCCAGATGCCGCTCCGGGGAGAATCCGCCGGTTTCCCCCGGTTGGGGGACCAAGTTCAGCACGACGACCTTCGTCGCCGTCGTGCGCACGAGCGCGTCGTGCAGATCCGGGACCAGAAGATGCGGCAGCACGCTGGTGAACCACGAGCCGGGACCGAGGAACACGACGTCCGCCTCCAGCACCGCCTCGATCGCCTCCGGGCAGCCGCGCGGCGGGCGCTCCTGGCGGCCGGCCGGGTGCAGCGTGATGCGGTGCACCTGGCCGGGCGTGCTGGCGACCGCGACCTGGCCGCGGATGCGCCGGATCGCGTCCGGGTCCTCGCTGTCCAGGCCGCTGACCTCGCCCTCGATCTCCAGCGGCTCCGGCGACATCGGCAGCACCCGGCCGGAGATGCCCATCAGCCTGCTCGCCTCGTCGAGCGCGGCCACCGGGTCGCCGAGCACCTCGAACAGCCCGGCGAGCAGCAGGTTGCCGACCGCGTGCCCGGCGAGCGCGCCGTCGCCGCCGAAGCGGTGCTGGAACACCTCCGCCCACAGCCGCCCGCCGTCCTCCGCGGCGAAGGCGGCGAACGCCTGGCGCAGGTCGCCCGGCGGCAGCAGCCCCAGTTCGCGCCGCAGCCTGCCGGACGACCCGCCGTCGTCGGCCACCGTGACCACCGCCGTGACGGCGCGGGTGATCCGCCGGAGCGCGGTCAGCGTCGCGTGCAGCCCGTGTCCTCCGCCCAGCGCCACCGCGCGCACGTCACTCCCGGCCAAGATCCCGGTGCACCACCTTTACTGCCATGCCGTCCTCATTGGACAGTCGCTGGGCGAGTTCCTCGGAGATCGCGACGCTGCGGTGCTTGCCGCCGGTGCAGCCGACCGCGAGCGTCAGGTACCGCTTGCCCTCGCGCTTGTAGCCCGCGCCGATGAGCCGCAGCAGCTGGTGGTAGCGGTCGAGGAATTCCTCGGCGCCTTCCTGCGACAGCACGTAGTTGCGCACCTCGCCGTCGAGGCCGGTGTGCTCGCGCAGCTCCGGGATCCAGAACGGGTTCGGCAGGAACCGCACGTCCATCACCAGGTCGGCGTCCATCGGCAAACCGTACTTGTAGCCGAAGGACAGCACGGTGACGCGGGTCTGCGTGCTGGCCTCGGAACCGAACGCGTCCTCTATTTTCGCGCGCAGGTCGTGCACCGACAGCGCGGACGTGTCGAGCACCAGGTCGGCTTCCTCGCGCAGCGGCGAAAGCAGTTTGCGCTCGGCGGTGATGCCGTCGGCGAGCCTGCCGTCGCCCTGCATCGGGTGGCCGCGGCGGACCGACTCGAAGCGGCGCACCAGCACCGCGTCGGTGGCCTCAAGGAACAGCACGCGCGGCTTGTACCCGCGCGCGTCGAGGTCCTTGATGACCGAGGCGAGGTCGTCGGTGAACGCGCGCGAGCGCACGTCCATCACCACCGCCACCTTCGTGATCGCCCCCCGCGCCTGCGCGCCGAGCTCGACCATGGTGGCGATCAGCTCCGGCGGCAGGTTGTCGACCACGAACCAGCCGAGGTCCTCCAGGCATTTGGCCGCCGTGGAGCGGCCCGCGCCGGACAGGCCGCTGACGACCGCGACCTCCATCCCGCTGCCCCGCTTTTCCTCTTCCGCACTCACGTCTGTGCTTCCTTCCCGATCACGACCCCTGGTCCCCTCCCGGTACTGCCCGCGGTGCGGCGCCGGTCTCCCCGGCCAGTGCCGCCACCACGGCCTCGGCAGTGCGCCTGCCGAAGCCGGGCACCGCTTCGATTTCCTCGACCCGGGCCTGTTTGAGCTTCTTCACCGAGCCGAAGTGCTTGATCAGCGCGGTGCGCCGAGCCTGCC
Organism: Amycolatopsis sp. La24; assembly: GCF_029087445.1. Lineage (NCBI taxonomy): Bacteria > Bacillati > Actinomycetota > Actinomycetes > Pseudonocardiales > Pseudonocardiaceae > Amycolatopsis > Amycolatopsis sp. La24. The sequence goes on along the minus strand of NZ_JARACH010000090.1, from coordinate 12,133 downwards.
CGAGTCCGGGCACACTGTCCAATTCGGACGTCTGCATGCGCTTGGCGCGCTTTTCGCGGTGGTAGCGAATGGCGAACCGGTGCGCCTCGTCGCGAAGCCGCTGCAGCAAATACAGCGCGTCCGACGTGCGCGGCAGGATCATCGGATCCGGTTCCCCGGGCAGCCACACCTCTTCGAGCCGCTTCGCCAGCCCGACGACGGCGATGTCGGTGATGCCCAGTTCGGCGAGCACGTCCGCGGCCGCGGTGGCCTGCGGGCCCGCGCCGTCGACGACCAGCAGGTTGGGCGGGTAAGCGAACTTGCGCGGGCGGCCGGTCTCCGGGTCGATCCCGGCGCGCACCGGCCGGACCGCCTCGTCCGCGGTCTCCGACGCGGTTTCCGTTGCCTCCTCGGCGTTTTCGGCCGTTTCCTTGAGGTACCGGTAGAACCGCCGCCGCACGACCTCGGCGATGGACGCGACGTCGCCCTCCGTCGCCGCCTCGCGCAGCGCGAACTTGCGGTACTCGGACTTGCGCGGCAGCCCGTCCTCGAACACCACCAGCGACGCCACGACGTCGCTGCCCTGGATGTGGCTGATGTCGATGCATTCGATGCGCAGCGGCGCGCTGTCGAGCGCGAGGTAGTCCTGAAGTTCCTGCAGCGCCGCGGACCGCGCGGTGAGATCGCCCGCGCGGCGCAGTTTGTGCTGGGTGAACGCTTCCTTGGCGTTGCGCTCCACCGTTTCCGCGAGCGCCTTCTTGTCTCCGCGCTGCGCGACCCGCAGCCGCACCCGCGACCCGCGCAGGCCGGACAGCCACTCCGCGACCGCGTCGGCGTCCGCGGGCAGCTCCGGCACCAGCACCTCGCGCGGGACGACCGGACCGGTCTCGACGTCGTCGCGGCCCGCGCGGTCGGATTCCTCGCCGTAGAACTGGGTGAGGAAGTGGTCGACCAGCGCCTGGACGTCCATTTCCTCGGCCTTGTCGATCACCCAGCCGCGCTGTCCGCGCACGCGCCCGCCGCGCACGTGGAACACCTGGACGGCGGCTTCCAGCTCGTCGTGCGCGAACGCGACGACATCGGCGTCCGTGCCGTCGCCGAAGACCACGGCTTGTTTCTCCATCGCGCGCCGCAACGCGCCAAGATCGTCCCGCAGCCGCGCGGCGCGCTCGAACTCCAGCTCCTCGGAAGCGGCGGCCATCTCGCGTTCGAGCCGCTTCACCATCGCGTCCGTGCGGCCGGCGAGGAAGTCGCAGAAGTCCTCGACGATCGCCCGGTGCTCGTCCGCCGACACCCGGCCGACGCACGGAGCCGAGCACTTGTCGATGTAGCCGAGCAGGCACGGCCGCCCGATCTGCCCGTGGCGGCGGAAGACGCCGGCGGAACAGGTGCGGGCGGGGAAAACGCGCAGGAGAAGGTCGAGCGTCTCGCGGATCGCCCACGCGTGCGAGTACGGCCCGAAGTAGCGGACGCCCTTCTTGCGCGCACCGCGGTAGACGTGCAGCCGGGGGAACTCCTCGTTCAGCGTGACCGCGAGGACCGGGTAGCTCTTGTCGTCGCGGTAGCGGACGTTGAACCGCGGGTCGAACTCCTTGATCCAGTTGTACTCCAGCTGGAGCGCCTCGACCTCGGTGCCGACGACGGTCCACTCGACGCTCGCCGCGGTGGTGACCATCTGCCGCGTGCGCGGATGAAGGCCGGACAGGTCGGCGAAGTACGAGTTGAGCCTGCTGCGGAGGCTCTTCGCTTTGCCGACGTAGATGACCCGCTTGGCGTCGTCGCGGAACTTGTAGACGCCAGGCGAGTCCGGGATGCTCCCCGGCTGAGGTCGGTAGGTGGTCGGATCAGCCACGTGCCCCACTGTATGGCGAGGGTCCGACAGTTTCCGTGAGACCCCTTGCTGCGGGCGGCTTCGACCTCTCAGGAAAGCTGCTCCGCCGAGTCCAGCAGGTACTGCGGCAGCTTGCTGCTCGCGGCCAGGACCTCGACGCCCACCAGCCGCCCGCTCTCGCCGAAGTCGAGGTTGATCATCCCGTCGACCGCGACCGGGTCGCACGGATACATGTACGCCGACTTCGTGGAATCGCCCGGAGCCACGAAATAGATGTAGGCCGCGTTGGCTGCCCGGTCGTAGGTGACTCTGACTTCCGCCATCGCTTCTCCCCGTCGTCGCCGGAAGAAACCGGCCTGCCGTAGCCTAGCCTCGCCGACCCGCCGAACGATCAGGAGCAGCCATGACCGTCCGCGTCGCCACCTGGAACGTGAACTCCATCGTTCCCCGGCTGCCGCGCGTGCTCGACTGGCTCGACGGCACCGCTCCGGACGTTCTGTGCCTTCAGGAGCTCAAGAACACCACCGAAGCCTTCCCCGCCGACGAGATCACCGCGCGCGGGTACGAGGTCGCCGCGTACGGGCTGGGGCGGTGGAACGGCGTCGCGATCCTCTCGAAGATCGGGCTCGACGACGTGGTGCGCGGGCTGCCGGGCGAGCCGGGCTTCGACGGGAAGGCCGAGGCGCGCGCGATCGGCGCGACGTGCGGCGGGATCCGTGTCTGGTCGGTGTACGTGCCGAACGGGCGTGAGCCGGAAAACCCGCACTACGCCTACAAACTCGAGTGGTTCGAGAAGCTCGGCGATCTCGTCGGCGAAGAACTGAACCACGCGCGCCCGTTCGCGGTGCTCGGCGATTTCAACGTCGCGCCGACCGACGAGGACGTCTGGGACATCTCGCTGTTCGCCGAATCCACGCACGTCACCGAACCCGAACGGGCCGCGCTCAAGAAGCTCCGCGACGCGGGACTGTCCGACGTGTTCCCGCGGCCGCTGAAGTACGACCACCCGTTCACGTACTGGGACTACCGCGGCGGGAACTTCCCCAACAACAAGGGAATGCGCATCGACCTCGTCTACGGGAACGAGGTTTTCGCCAAGGCGGTCACCGATTCCTACGTGGATCGCGAAGCCCGCAAGGGCAAGCAACCGTCCGACCACGCGCCGATCGTCGTGGATCTGGACCTGTAGGAGACCTCAGGCCTCGGTGGCGGCGCGGTGCAACCGGCGCAGCGCGCGCACCGCCGTCACCGCGCGTTCGCGGTCCACCGCCTGCACGGCCATCACCGAGAAGTACTCGTCGTCCGGCAGTTCCAGCCGGGCCCACGAAGCCCCGTCCGGGAAGCTGATCGACAGCACCTGATCCCAGGTGAAGACCCGCCGCGCCAGCACGTTGCGGACCTCGATGCCGGTGGCGTCCGCGCGGACGCGGGCGTTGCCGAACAGCATCGTGCCCGCCGACAGCGCGACGCCGATGCCGATCATCGCGATCTGGTCCGACGCCTCGAACACCACACCGGTGTGCGAACTGCGCAGCAGGACCGCCACCACCACGAACGCCGCGAGCAGCGCCACCGCGAGCACGCTGCACATGATCAGCGCCCGGCGCGGCCGGATCACCAGGACGGTCTGCTGCTCGGTCATCACGCTCACACGAATCCCCGCTCGGTCCACGGCTTGCCGAGACCGCGCAGCACGTGCGCGGTGTCGAGCGCCGCCACGGCCGCCTCGTAGCCTTTGTCCTCCACGGAGCCGGGCATGCCTGAGCGGTCCAGCGCCTGCTGCTCGGTGTCGCAGGTCAGCACGCCGTTGCCGACCGGGGTGCTCTCGTCGAGCGCGACCCGGGTCAGACCGGCGGTGACCGCGTCGCACACGTACTCGAAGTGCGGGGTGCCGCCGCGGATCACGACGCCCAGCGCGACGACCGCGTCGTGGTTGCGCGCGAGCGCCTGCGCCGCGACCGGAAGCTCCACCGCGCCCGCCACCCGGATGACCGTGGGCTCTTCCTCGAGCCCGGCGTCCTTCGCCGCGGCGAGCGCACGCTCCAGCAGCACGTCGGTGATCTTCGCGTTCCACCGCGTCGCGACGACCGCCAGCCGCAGGGACTTGCAGTCGCGCAGGTCGAGCGCGGCTTCCGGCCGCCCCTCGCCGCTCATCGCGTGGTGTCCTCCTCGGTGCCCGGGTCGGACGCGCCGACCTGGTCGTAATGCTCGAGCTGGCTGAGGTCGTGCCCCATCCGGTCGCGCTTGGTGCGCAGGTACCGCAGGTTTTCCGGGTTCGGCGAGACCGGCAGCGCGACCCGCCCGGTGACGCGCAGGCCGTAGCCCTCGAGGCCGACCCGCTTCGCCGGGTTGTTCGTGAGCAGCCGCATCGACCGGACGCCGAGGTCGCACAGGATCTGCGCGCCGGTGCCGTAGTCGCGCGCGTCCGCCGGGACGCCCAGCGCCAGGTTCGCGTCGACGGTGTCCGCGCCCGCGTCCTGCAGCTGGTACGCCTGCAGCTTGTGCAGCAGGCCGATGCCGCGGCCCTCGTGCCCGCGGATGTACAGCACGACCCCGCGGCCCTCGTCGGCCACCTTCTGCAGCGCGGCGTCCAGCTGCGGGCCGCAGTCGCAGCGCAGCGAGCCGAACACATCACCGGTGAGGCATTCGGAGTGCACCCGGACCAGGATGTCCTCGCCGTCGCCGATCTCGCCGTAGACGAAGGCGACGTGCTCGATCCCGTCGAGCAGGCTGTCGTACCCGACCGCGCGGAACTCCCCCGCGGCCAGCGGAATCCGCGCCTCGGCGACGCGTTCGACCTGCTTCTCGGTGCGCCGCCGGTAAGCGATGAGGTCCGCGATCGAGATGATCTTGAGGTCGTGGTCGGCGGCGAACACTTCCAGCTCGTCGCGCCGGGCCATGTCGCCCTCGTCCTTCTGCGACACGATCTCGCAGAGCGCGCCCGCCGGGTGCAGACCGGCCAGCCGGGCCAGGTCGACCGCGGCCTCGGTGTGCCCGGGACGGCGCAGCACGCCGCCTTCCTTGGCGCGCAGCGGCACCACGTGCCCGGGTCGGCGGAAGTCCTTCGCGGTGGCTTCGGGGTCGGCCAGCAGCCGGGTGGTGTGCGCGCGGTCGGTGCCGGAGATGCCGGTGCTGATGCCCTCCGCCGCGTCGACCGTGACGCTGTACGCGGTGCCGCGCTGGTCCTGGTTCGTGTGGTACATCGGCGGCAGGTCGAGCCGGTCCGCCTCGGATTCGGTCAGCGCGACGCACACGTAGCCCGAGGTGTAGCGCACCATGAAGGCGAGCAGCTCGGGCGTCGCCTTCTCGGCGGCGAAGATGAGGTCGCCCTCGTTCTCGCGGTCCTCGTCGTCCACGACGACCACCGCACGCCCGGCGGCGATGTCCGCGATCGCCGCCTCGATGGCGTCCACGTCGACCGCCGCGCCTGCTCCGCACGGGGTCCATCCGGTCTGCGGCTCGGCCGCCTTCGTCTCGCTCACGGGTGCTCCTTCGCTGCCGCCGCCGGGTGGATGTCACACATTGTGCGCGTTCGCCGCCACGTGTGGCGCAGTGAGCTTCTCCACGTACTTCGCGACGACGTCCACTTCGAGGTTCACGTGGTCGCCTTCCTGGCGCCTGCCGAGGGTCGTCACCTCGAGCGTGGTGGGGATCAGAGCGACCGAAAACCGGTCCTCGGAGATGCTCGCGACGGTGAGCGAAACGCCGTCGACGGCGATCGAACCCTTCTCCACGACGTACCGCGACAAGGCCGGGGGCAGGGAGAACGTCGTCACGCCGCGCTCGTCGCGGGAGACGAAGACGCCGGTGCCGTCCACGTGGCCCTGCATGATGTGCCCGCCGAGCCGCCCGCCCGCCGGGGTCGCGCGCTCGAGGTTCACCGCGTCGCCGACGGCCACCTTCGCGAGGCTCGAACGCTGGAGTGTTTCGTTCACCACATCGACGGTGAACTCGCCGCCAGAGACCGTGACGACGGTCAGGCAGACGCCGCTGACCGCGATCGAATCGCCGTGGCCCGCGTCCGAGGTGACCAGCGGGCCGCGGACGGTGAGCCGAGCCGCGTCGGTGAGCTGCTCGACCGCGGTGACCTCGCCGACCTCTTCGACAATTCCCGTGAACACTGCTGCCTCCTCGCCCGGCCGCCGTCTTCGGCGACCCCTCCATCCAACACCCGCCCGGACCCGGGAGCTTCCCCGGCCGGAACGTCAGCCGACGCGGAGGCGGGCGGCCTGTTCGCGCAGCGCGGCGACGGCGCGGCCCGGGTCCTCGGCCCCGTAGACGGCCGAGCCCGCGACGAAGCAGTCGACGCCCGCTTCGGCGGCCTGTTCGATGGTGTCGGAGTTGATCCCGCCGTCGATCTCGACGACCAGCTTGAGGTGCCCGGTGTCGACCAGGCGGCGCGCGGTGCGCACCTTGTCGAGCACGTCGGCGATGAACGACTGCCCGCCGAAGCCCGGTTCGACCGACATGACTAGCAGCGTGTCGTAGTGCTTGAGGGTTTCCAGGTGCGGTTCGAGCGGCGTGCCCGGCTTGATCGACAGCCCGGCCTTCGCGCCCGCGGCACGCAGGTTCTTCGCCAGCATGACCGGGTCCGCGGCGGCTTCCACGTGCACCGTGACGTTGTACGCGCCGGCCTCGGCGTAGCCGATCGCCCAGCGATCCGGGTCGTCGATCATCAGGTGGCAGTCGATGGGGACGTCGGTGGACTTGAGGATCGACTGGACCACCGGCAGGCCGAGGGTCAGGTTCGGGACGAAGTGCGCGTCCATGACGTCCACGTGCACCCAGTCGGCCCGGGTCTCCCCGGGGCGCGCGACGGCCGCGATCTCCTCGCCGAGCTTGGCGAAGTCGGCGGACAGGATGCTGGGTGCGATGAGAGGTGAAGCCACGACCCGAGTGTAAAAGGACCCGGTTCCGGCCTGTTCACCGGCCGTGACCGCACCGGAGTTCGCTTTACGGACATCCGGCGCTCATCCGGATTCTCCGCGTCGAACACATCGTCGAGCACTAATGGGTCACGTCCGGAAGTTCCGGACGAGAGGCACTTCGAGGAGAACCATGAGAACGGTCTTGGCAGGCCGCCGCAAGTGGCTGGCCGCGGGCGCGCTCGGCGTCGCGATGGTCGCCGCCGCCCCGGTCGCGATCGCCGCGCAGGGCAACCAGGACGACCAGGGCGCGCGGGCCGCTTCGGCCGGTGCGGGCGACCGCACGCAGGAGGTCCGCCAGGCGATCCAGGGCGGGCACGCGCGCAACGTCATCCTGTTCATCGGCGACGGCATGGGCCAGTCCGAGATCACCTCGGCGCGCAACTACGAACGCGGCGCGGCCGGGCGGCTCGCGATGGACGAGTTCCCGCTGACCGGCGACTACACCACGTACGCGGTCGAGAAGGGCAACCCGGCGAAGCCGGACTACGTCACCGACTCCGCGGCGTCGGGCACCGGCTGGGCGACCGGCACGAAGACCTACAACGGCGCGATTTCCGTGGACGCCTACGGCAACCCGGTCCCGACGCTGCTCGAACTCGCCAAGCGCAGCGGCCTGCGCACCGGCGACGTGACTACCGCCGAGGTCCAGGACGCGACCCCGGCCGTGCTCGGCGCGCACGTCGTCGACCGTGACTGCAAGGGCCCGGACGAGACCACCAAGAAGTGCGCGCGGAACGCCAAGGAGAACGGCGGCGCGGGCTCGATCTCCGAGCAGCTCGTGCAGACCCGCCCGGACGTCCTCCTCGGCGGCGGCGCGAAGTACTTCGACCAGAAGGCGACCGCCGGGCAGTTCAAGGGCAAGCCGGTGCTGGAGCAGGCCAAGGCCGCCGGGTACACCGTGGTCAACACCGCTGACGACCTCGCCAAGGCGCGTCCCGGCAAGCCGCTGCTCGGGCTGTTCGCGCCCGGCAACATGCCGGTGAACTGGACCGGCCCGAAGGCGACACAGGGCGGCACCGCGCCGACCCGCTGCACCGCGAACCCGGCGCTGCCGAAGACGCAGCCGAAGCTGGTGGCGCAGACGCAGAAGGCGTTGCAGCTGCTGGAAGACCGCCGCAGCAACAAGGGGTTCTTCCTCCAGGTGGAGGGTGCGTCGATCGACAAGCAGGACCACGCGGCTGACCCGTGCGGGCAGATCGGCGAGACGATCGACTTCGACGCCGCTGTCGCCGCCGGGCTCGCGTATGCGCGCAGCCACACCGACACGCTGGTTGTGGTGACCGCGGACCACGGGCACACCAGCCAGATCGTGTCGAACGACGCCAAGACGCCTGGGCAGACTGCCACGCTGATCACCAATGAGGGCGCGAACATGACCCTCAACTACGGCACCGCGCTGCCGGGTTCCTCGATGGAGCACACCGGCACTCAGGTCCGGATCGCGGCTTACGGACCGCAGGCGGCGAACGTCGTCGGGCTGACCAACCAGACCGATCTGTTCGGCACCGTGAAGCGCGCTCTTCGCCTCCGCTGAGCCTCCTCTGAGGTCCGTGAAGGACTCCTTGAGGGAATCTGATTCCCTCAAGGAGTCCTTCACGGCTTTTCACGCAGGAGAGGGCAGCAGATCGAGCGCTTCCGACCAGGGTCGGCGCGGGTCGAGCCGGTACAGCCGGACGCCCGCCTCGGTCAACGTGTCCAGATGCCGCCGCCAAGCCGGATGGTGCTCCCGGGTCGGCTGGATCTGGTAGGCCACGACGATCGTGATCCCTGGCGCGCCAAGGACATCGCCGAGCAGCGTGAGCGCCTGGTTGTCCGCGATCCCCAGCGCCAGCTTCGCCACCGAGTTCGCCGAAGCGGGCGCGAAAAGGAACACCTTCGGATCCGGGTGCGGACGCGGCTCGCCGGGAAGGCGGGACGTGCTGCGCACCGGAAGATCCGTCGTGGCTTCGAGTTCGCCCAGCCCGCCGGTCGCTTTCAGCCAGCCCCAGGCGGTCGGCGTGAGGGTGACGGCCAGCCGCCAGCCTCGGGCTACCGCTGGTTTCGCCAGCTCGTCGGTGAACCGGGTGTCCAGTCCGCCGCACGAGCTGGCGACCAAACCCAGATCCGTCACGGCTTGCGCAGCACCGCGCAGAACATCGCGTCGGTGCCGTGTCGGTGGGGCCACAGCTGGACGTACGGGCCATCGCCGAGTTGCGGGACGTCCGGGAAGAACTCGCGGGCGTCGACGATCTCGGACTTGGTCCGGCGGGCGGTTTCGCCTACCACGCCTTCGGTTTCGGCCAGATGCGGCGAACACACGACGTACGTGACGATGCCGCCCGGACGCACCAGGTCCAGCGCCGCCATCAGGAGTTCGCCTTGCAGTTTGGTGAGGTCCGCGACGTCCGACGGCTTGCGGCGCCACCGGGCCTCGGGACGTCGGCGGAGCGCGCCAAGACCGCTGCACGGGGCGTCGACCAGGATCCGGTCGTAGCCCGGTTCGAGGCCGGATTCACGACCGTCGGCGACGTGCACGGTGACCGGCAGGCCCTCGGTCGCGTTCTCGATCAGCCGGGCCCGGTGCGGTGCCTTCTCGACGGCGTCCACGTGCGCACCGCTGATCTTGGCCAGCGCGCCGAGCAGCGCCGCTTTGCCGCCGGGGCCCGCGCACAGGTCCAGCCAGCGCTCGTCGGAGCCTTCCAGCGGGGCCTTGGTGACGGCGATGGCGCACAGCTGGCTGCCTTCGTCCTGCACCGCGGCGAGGCGCTCGCGCACCGGTTCCGCGTCGGCCGGGTCGCCCGCGCCGGCGGGCAGGTGCACGCCGTAGGGCGAGTACGGCGCGGGGTCGCCGCCGGTGATGGCGGCGAGTTCGTCTGCGCTGATCTCGCCGGGACGCGCGACCAGGTGCACCTCGGGGCGGGCGTCGTCCGCTTCGAGAGCGGCTTTCAGCTCAGCGCCCTTGTCCCCCAACGCTTCCGCGAACGACCGGGCGACCCAGCGCGGGTGCGCGGTGCGGAGCGCGTACGCGCCGATCGGGTCGGTGGCCTCGTCCGGCGTCAGTTCGTCGAGCCACTGCGTCTCGTCCTTCGCGGACACCGCGCGCAGGATGGCGTTCGTGAATCCCGTTGCCCACGAACCGGCTTCGGCGCGCACCAGGTCCACAGTGGACCCGACAGCGGCGTGCTCCGGGATCCGGGTGCGCAGCAACTGGTAGACGCCGAGCCGCAGCGCGTCGAGCACCACCGGGTCGGTCTTCTCGATCGGCCGGTCGGCGCACGCGGCGATCACCGCGTCGAGCAGGCCCTGCGCACGAGAGGCGCCGTAGGTCAGTTCGGTGGCCAGCGCGGCGTCGCGGCCGGTCACGCGACGCTCCCGCAGCAGCTGCGGGAGGACGAGGTTGGCGTACGCGTCCTTCTCGCGGACGGCGCGCAGCACGTCGAACGCGACCTGGCGGGCCGGGTCGATCTCCGGCGGACGCCGCGGTCCCTGTTTGCGCGGAGCCGGACGGCCCCGCTGCGGCCGTGACGGCCGCCGTTCTCCACGCTCGTTCACTGGAGGCGCTCTCCTTCGTCGATCCTCGTGCCGCGCGCCCAGTCGGTGGCCGCCATCCGTTTCTTCCCGGCCGCCTGGACCTCGCCAAGCCGCACCGGTTTCGTCGCCGTGCCCACGAGCACGCGCTTGCGCTCGACCACCAGCTCGCCCGGCCGCGGACCGGGTTCGTCGAGCACGGTGACCGGCCCCAGCTTGAACCGCTCGCCGCGGAACTCCGCCCACGCGCCGGGATCCGGCGTCACCGAACGGATGTGCCGGTCGACCGCGGAAGCCGGGTCGGCGAACGATACGCGCGCGTCCTCGACAGTCACCTTCGGCGCGTAGCTCATGCCCTCGCCCGGCTGCTCGACCGCGCGGAGCGTGCCGTCCTCGATGCCGTCCACGGTGGACACCAGCAGGTGCGCCCCGGACTCGGCGAGCCTGCCGAGCAGCACGCCGGACGTGTCGTCCGGGCCGATCGGCTCGGTCACCACGCCGAAGACCGGCCCGGCGTCGAGCTCCTTCACGATGCGGAAGGTGGACGCGCCGGTCATCTCGTCCCCGGCCCGGATCGCCGCCTGGACCGGGGCCGCGCCGCGCCACGCGGGCAGCAGCGAAAAATGCAGGTTGACCCAGCCGTGCGCGGGAATGTCGAGCGCGGACTGCGGCAGCAAAGCCCCGTACGCAACGACCGGGCAGACGTCCGGCTCCAGCTCGCGCAACCGGGCGAGAAACGCCGGATCGCCGGCGCGCGCGGGCGTGAGCACCTCGATGCCGTGCTCGTCGGCGAGCGTGCCCACCGGGGACCGCAGCACCTTGCGCCCGCGCCCGGCCTGGGCGTCCGGCCGAGTGACGACCGCGACGACCTCGTGCCGCTCGGACTCGATCAGCGCGCGCAACGACGGCACGGCAGGCTCCGGGGTGCCGGCGAAAACGAGACGCATCACCGCACCTCCGGAAGGGAAAAGGGGATTTCAGGCTGGTCGGACATCGGAAGCGAGTCTAGAAGACCCCCGCATCGACGGCGCGGCGCGGGCAGCCAGCCGCGACGGGCGCCAGGATCGGGTATATGACCACGCTGAAGGCGACCCTGCACGACGACCTGACGACCGCGATCAAGGCCCGAGACCAGCTGCGCTCGGCAACGCTGCGGCTGACCCTCTCGGCGATCGGCTACGAAGAAACCGCAGGCGACACCGCCCGCGAACTCTCGGACGACGAGGTACAAAAGATCATCACCCGAGAGGTGAAGAAACGCCGCGACGCCGCCGAAGCCTTCGAGAAGGCAGGCCGAGCGGAATCAGCGGAACGCGAACGAGCCGAAGCAGAGGTCCTCACCGCCTACCTGCCCGCCCAACTCTCGGACGACGAGCTGCGCACCTTGGTCACCGAGGCAGTGACGGAAACCGGCGCCTCCGGAATGGCCGGAATGGGCGCCGTGATGAAGGCCGTACAGCCAAAGATCGCAGGCCGCGCCGAAGGCTCCCGCGTCGCCGCAGAGGTGAAACGCCAACTCGCCAACAGCTGACCCCGACTGCGCCCCCTCCCGGCCCGCACTTCGCCGGGCCCGCTGTCCGTGAGGGCCACCCTGAGGAACTCTGATTCCGTCAGGGTTCCCCTCACGACCAACTCCGATGCGCCCCAATGCGGCATTGGGTGCGTCAGACGCACCGAACGCCACATTGGGTGCGTCCCACGCACCCAATGCCACATTGGGGCGCAAGCCCCCACCCAACCGCAGCCGACGCACCCACGCATCGAGCGCCCAGCCCCACCCCGCAGCCGGTGCACCCAACGAGCGAGGCACCCAGCCCTCCCCCGCACCCCGATACGAAGCTCCCCTGCGGTTCGGGGGTGCTTGTCAAGGCATCTTTCCCGCCTTGAC